>JANLSB010000333.1:0-6117 GCA_031362125.1 Lysobacterales bacterium
GATCGGTGAAGTCACCGTATGCAAAAGGCCCGCTCGATAGCGGGCTTTTTGTTCATGGTTGCAGAATCGCGGCAGGCTCGCCCCGCCGCGCCCCAAAAGAAAAAAGCCTGCGATCTGCGTCGCAGGCTTTTTTGATGTGAATCGAAATCTGGCGCCCGAAGTTGGACTCGACCCAACGACCCCCTGATTAACAGTCAAGTGCTCTAACCGGCTGAGCTATTCGGGCGGGGCTGCATATCCTAATGGCCCGGCCCGGTACGATCAAGCACGGCGCGGTTCATGTGCGTGGCGAAGGCGGACCACGATCACAGGCCGGCAGCGCAGGAAGCGGCCGCAGCTGCTTCAGGACGTGCGCTGCGCAGCCGGCCACCATTGGACAGGATCAAAGCCAGCGCATCCTCGGGGCCACGACGGTCGCACAGCGTAAAGGTGATGTTCGCGCCGGCATTGCCGCCGTTTGGCTGGTAGACGATGCGGGGGCGGCCTGCGGTACCGCGCAGGCGAACGCCCTTGGGCAGCTTGGGCGCTTGGCGGATGAGCGCCTCGTCCGGGCCGCGCAGGCGGTTGCCATCGCGGTCGATGAATGCGATCCAGCCCCGGCTCCAGTCCTGGCCGCCGATGCATTGCGATTCGCCGGGGCAGATCACGATTTCCAGGCCGAGCACGGTCGCATGCCGCTGCGCGTCGAACAGGGTCGCAGTGATGTCACTGCGTGCAGAGCCTGCCTGGACCCTTGCGACGGCATTCTTGAAACTGGGGATGGCGATGCCGAACAGGATGCCGAGTATCGTGAGCACGATCAGCAGATCAAGGACTGTAAAGCCGCAGACACGACGGCGGGGCAGCAGGGGCAGGGGTTGGTGAGACATGAGCGACTCCGATGAGCATGAACGGGTGGTCAGTGTCGGCAAGCGTGCGTTCGCTTGGCATCGGGCGTCCCCGCTTTGTGGGGTAGGGAAAACCCGTCATGCATCGCGGCAACCCGCTAGACTTTGTGGTCGAGTCCCCCGATGCCCGCGATGAACGAGAACGTGCACCCCATTTCAGGCGCCGCCCCAGCTTCGGACACCGCCTTCCAACTGGTTGCGCCCTATGAACCCGCCGGTGACCAGCCGCAGGCGATCGCCGCGCTGATCGAAGGCTTCGAGAGCGGGCTGGCCAAACAAACGCTGCTGGGCGTCACCGGCTCCGGCAAGACCTACACCATCGCCAACGTGATCCAGGCGGTGCAGAAGCCCACGCTGGTCATGGCACACAACAAGACCCTCGCGGCGCAGCTTTACGGCGAGTTCAAGGCGTTCTTCCCGCACAACGCGGTCGAGTATTTCGTCAGCTATTACGATTACTACCAGCCGGAAGCCTACGTCCCATCCAGCGATACCTTCATCGAAAAAGACAGCTCGATCAACGAGCATATCGAGCAGATGCGCCTGTCGGCGACCAAGGCGCTGCTGGAGCGTCGTGATGCGATCATCGTCTGCACGGTGTCGGCGATTTACGGTTTGGGCGACCCGAACGAATACTTCCGCATGGTGCTGCATTTGGTGCGCGGCGAGCGCATCGACCAGCGCGAGCTGATCCGCCGACTCACCGAGATGCAGTACAGCCGCAACGATACCGAGCTGCGGCGCGGTACCTATCGCGTGCGCGGCGAAGTGATCGATGTGCATCCGGCCGAATCCGATGTCGAAGCGCTGCGCGTCGAACTGTTCGACGGTGAGATCGAGCAGTTGACCGTGTTCGATCCGCTGACCGGCGAAACCCTGCGCAAACTGCCGCGCTACACCATCTATCCGAAGTCGCACTACGTCACCACCCGGCGCACGGTGCTGGATGCAGTGGAGGCAATCAAGATCGAATTGCGCGAACGGTTGGAACAACTGTACGCCGCGAACAAACTGGTGGAAGCGCAGCGTCTGGCGCAGCGTACCCAGTTCGATATCGAAATGATGGCCGAAGTCGGTTTCTGCACCGGCATCGAGAACTATTCGCGTCACTTGACCGGGCGCATGCAGAACGAAGCGCCGCCGTGCCTGTTCGACTATCTGCCGCCGGATGCGCTGCTGGTGGTCGACGAATCGCATGTGACCGTGCCGCAGATCGGCGCGATGTTCAAAGGCGACCGCGCGCGCAAGGAAACGCTGGTGGAGTTCGGGTTCAGGCTGCCGTCGGCGCTGGACAACCGGCCGCTGCGCTTCGAGGAATGGGAGTTGCGATCGCCGCGTACCATCTTCGTGTCGGCGACGCCGCGCGAGTACGAAATCGAGAAGTCGCAGGGCCAGGTGATCGAACTGGTCGTGCGGCCCACCGGGTTGATCGATCCGACCGTCGAAATCCGCCCGGTCGGCACCCAGGTCGACGATCTGCTCGGCGAAATCAGCGAGCGCGTGGCGATGGGTGATCGCGTGCTGGTGACCACACTGACCAAACGCATGTCGGAAAATCTCACCGAATACCTCGGCGATCACGGCGTTCGCGTGCGTTATCTGCACTCCGATATCGAAACCGTCGAACGGGTCGAGATCATCCGCGATCTGCGCCTGGGCAAGTTCGATGTGCTGGTTGGCATCAACCTGCTGCGCGAAGGTCTGGACATGCCGGAAGTGTCGCTGGTGGCGATCCTCGACGCCGACAAGGAAGGTTTTCTGCGCTCGGCCGGATCGCTGATCCAGACCATCGGCCGCGCCGCGCGCAACGTGCGCGGCAAGGCGATTCTGTACGCCGATGTGGTCACGCGCTCGATGAAGACCGCGCTGGAAGAGACAGGGCGCCGCCGCGAGAAACAGCTGGAGTACAACGCGGAACACGGGATCGTGCCGACCTCGATCGTGCGCCAGATCATGGACGTGATGGAAGGTGCGCGCAGCGAGCTGGCGCCCGGCGACCGCAGGGGGCGCGGCAAGACCCAGCGCGTGGCCGAGCCGATCGAAAACTATGCAGCGCTGCCGCCAGCGCAGATTGCGGCGCGGATCGCGGCATTGGAGCAGACGATGTACCAGCATGCGCGCGACCTGGAATTCGAGGACGCTGCGCGCGTGCGCGATGAGATCCGCAGGTTGAAAGAAGCCAGTCTGGGGTAGAGGCCGTCGTGCGCCGGCCGCTGCTGATGGCTTTGGTGCCAAGCGTTCTGGCATTGTCCGAGGGGCTGTTGTGGGCGGCTGTCCGCGTATTCAGCCGTTCTGACGGGAAACGTCGATGGCCTCGCGTGGTTCCGTCCCGCCCCGCCTAGTGTTACGCTAGCGGCCCTTCCGGGTTGGCAGCATCGACTCGACGGGCGGTTAGCTCAGCGGTAGAGCACTACCTTGACATGGTAGGGGTCACAGGTTCGAACCCTGTACCGCCCACCACTTTCGCAAGTGGTTCCAACGGCGCGGCCTTACTGGCGGCGCCGTTCTTTTTTCCGGGATATCCGCGCCTTTCCGTCTGCGGATTGATCGACAGGAAACCGACATGCTGTTCCGTCCGCTGCTTCCGGATAACGTGCTGATCGCCGAAATGGCGCCTGTCGATGCCGATCCATCGGCACTGCCGCTGTCCGAGCGCGCGCTGATCGAACGGGCAGTAGACCATCGGCGACGGGAATTCGCTGCCGGGCGTTCTTTGGCGCGCGGACTGCTGCATCGCGCCGGTGCGCAGACCGAAGCGCTGCTCAGCGATCCCGACCGGGTGCCGACCTGGCCGCAAAGCGTTGTCGGTTCGATCACGCATTGCCGCTCGCTGTGCGCAGTGGCGGTGGCCCGGCGTACTGTCAGCGCCGGCATCGGTATTGATGTGGAACCCGCCCGCCCGCTCGGCGAAGAGCTGCATGCCCAGGTCCTGCGCGGAGCCGAGTACAGGCGCATCGAGAGTCTGCCGTTGGCGCTGCGGCCGCTGGGTGCCTTACTGGTGTTTTCGATCAAAGAAGCGGTGTACAAAGCGATTTATCCCGAGCGTCGCCAGTTTCTCGATTTCCAGCAGGTTGAGATCGTGTTCATCGACGAGCACAGCTTCGTCGCCGAAGTGCTGGTGCCAGGGGCCAGTCTGCCGGGGCATTCGCGTATCACCGGGCGTTTTCGCGTCGGCGATGGGCATGTCGCCAGCGCGGTGGTGCTGCCGCCAGCGGTGTAGCCGTCACGCCACCCGCATGTGGTGTTCGCGAAGCCGCTCGTAGATCGGCCGGCAAGTCTCCGCCACTGCCAGGGCGTCTCCCGATAACGTCACTTCGCGCGGTTGCCAGGCCTCGAAACCTGTGGATTTCCAGACTGCGTCGTACCAATACGGCGCCCATACGCCGTCGCTGCCTCGCGGCCCCGCAGGCCACGACAGCATGCGCGGCGTGAACGCGACGTCGAGCCGTGCGCACAGCGCGCGCAGATGCGGCTCCGGCGCGCGCAGAAAATCGCCGGCATCGATGACGGTGGGCGCTTCGCCGTACATGTCGCTGAGCTGATCGAACAGCCGGCCCTGCTGCGGCAGGCCGATATCGTCCGGCGTCACCGTCGCGCGCGACTTGATGTAAGAGGCGACGACTTCGGACGGGTCGCGGATCAGCAGCACGTTGCGCAGGCCCAGCACCCAGTCGGTCTCCATGTCCGCCAGCAGGTGATGGGTCATGTGCTTCTGATACCACAGCGGTTTGCCGCCCGGGACCGGGCCGAGCAGCGCGTCGGCCACGCGCCGCCAGTCGGTCTCGCCGGACGCGATGACCTCATCCCGGCCCGGGTGATCGAGCCCCGTCGTCGCCAGATACGCCGCATACAGCGGTTCGTCGCTGACCGCGCAATCCTCGCGGTTCTCCCAGGCGCGCATCATCGCGGTGGAGATGTTGCGCGGACCGCTCCACATCGCAATGCGCAAGGAGCTTTCGGTATTCGTCATGCGAGGCGCACGCCTGCGCGCATCGCGATGTCCCGTGCGACGAGGTCGCGATATAACGATTGCAGCTCAAGAGTCATCGGTCCGGGCAGTGCGGGGTTGCCGTCGCCGATGATCCGACCGTCGATGCTGCGCACCGGCGCAAGCCCGGCGAAGGTGCCGGTCGTGAATGCCTCGTCGGCCGAATAGACCTGGGTGAGGCTGAAATTTTTCTCGAAACAGGGAATGCCAGCCTCGCGACACGCGCGCAGCACGTTCGAACGGGTGATGCCGCCGAGACAGTAATCTCCGGTCGAGGTCCAGACTTCGCCGCGACGCACGATGAAGAAATGCGTCGAGTTGCAGGTGGCGACGAAGCCGTGCGGATCCAGCATCAGAGCTTCATCCGCACCGGCTTCGATCGCCTGGATGCAGGCGGTGATGCAGTTGAGCTTGCTGTGGCTGTTGAGCTTCGGGTCCTGCACATCCGGGTAGCCACGACGGACATGCACGGTGAACAGGCGCAGGCCTTTGGCGAGGGTTTCCGGCTTGGCGACCTTGAATTCGGGAATGATCACTACAGTCGCCGGGCCAACGGTCACGCGAGGATCCTGGTAGGGCGTGCGCTTCACACCGCGGGTGATCATCAGCCGCAGGTGTACGCCATCGTGCATCTCATTGGCAGTCAGTGTGTCGTAGATTGCGCGTGTCAGCTGCGCGCGATCCAGACCGACATCAAGCGCGATCGCTTTCGCGCCCTCGTACAGGCGGTCGAGGTGTTCGTCGAGAAAGACCGGATGCCCGTTGATCACCCGCAGTCCTTCCCACACGCCGTCGCCCAGCACGAAACCGCTGTCGAACACCGACACCGTCGCTTCAGCCCGCGGCTTCAACGCACCGTTGATCCAGATCCGGATGTCCGCATTGCGCGGGTCGTCGTGGAAATCGTGGATGCTCTGCGCCATCGCCAGCCCTAGTCTGCCCGAGCTCGCCGGGGGGAGGGCCGAGTGTAGAGCCAGTCAAGTGACTTGCGGGAGGCGATGTCCCGATCCGCGCCGGTGCCCTTTGGAAACGCCTGTATTCATTGACTTTCGGCCTCCCGGCGCCTAACTTTGCCGGATCAGCGATTGAACAAGGTGGCCTCGGGAAACCGGCGCCGAGCGTGCGACATGAGCACTACCACCACCCCCTGATCATGACGCCCGAGGCCCGCGACCACGCGAAGCGCCTTTGGGGCGCTTTTTTCTTGCCTCCCGTTCACCCATTCGATTCCCCATAACGACG
>JANLSB010000362.1:0-4669 GCA_031362125.1 Lysobacterales bacterium
CACCGCATCAACCCCTGCGGCTACGCCGGGCTGCAGGTGACCTCGATGCTAGACTTGGGCGGCCCTTCCAGCCTCGACGCGGTCAAGCCCGTATTGTTGGAAAAGCTGGCCCGGCAGTTCGGTGTACAGCTGCAGACTGCACCGCCGCCCGATCTTGCCGCACTCTCCTCTCTTTCCACCGCTGCCATCGCAGCGACCCAGGCCGCCTGAGATGTCCACGCCGAACGCTGTCGAGAAAACCATCCCGCTGACCATGATCGGCGATGTGCCGCCATCGCCAGGGCCCAGTCAGCTTGAGCCGGGCGCCAAGCAGGTCGCGGGCGACAAGATCGCGCGTTCGCCGGTGCAGTTCGCCGATGCGCCGGTGCTGCGCAAGCCCTCGTGGATCCGGGTGCGGATTCCCTCCGGCAACGCGGTACAGAATCTCAAGGCCAAGCTGCGCGAAAATCGCCTGGTCACGGTCTGCGAAGAGGCCAGCTGCCCGAACATCCACGAATGCTTCAGCCACGGCACCGCCACGTTCATGATCCTCGGCGAGGTCTGCACCCGCCGCTGTTCCTTCTGCGATGTGGCCCACGGCCGGCCGAAGCCGCCGGATGCCGAGGAACCGCTGAACCTGGCCCGCACCATCGCCGACATGGGCCTGAAATATGTTGTGGTGACCAGCGTCGACCGCGACGACCTGCGCGATGGCGGTGCCCAGCATTTCGTCGACTGCATCGCCGCGGTGCGCGAACAAAGCCCGCAGACGAAGATCGAAATCCTGACCCCGGATTTCCGGGGCAAGGGCCGGATGGAGCGGGCGCTGGACATCTTGGCGACGAATCCGCCGGACGTGTTCAACCACAATCTCGAAACCGTGCCCGATCTCTACCGCAACGTGCGCCCCGGCGCCGATTACCAGTGGTCGCTGACCCTGCTGCTGCAGTTCAAGGCGCGACATCCGGGCGTACCGACCAAGAGCGGGATCATGCTCGGCCTCGGCGAAACCATGGATCAGGTGCAGGGCACGTTGCGCGACCTGCGCGCGCACGATGTCGACATGGTCACCATCGGCCAGTACCTGCAGCCCAGCGCCCATCACCACCCGGTGATGCGCTACTGGACGCCGGACGAGTTCAAGGCGCTGCAGGACTACGGCATGTCGCTAGGCTTCACCCACGTCGCCTCCGGCCCGATGGTGCGCAGTTCGTACCACGCCGACAAACAGGCGGCCCAGGCCGGGCTCGTCGGTTGAGCCCCATCGAACGCACTGTGCCGATGCTGACAACAATCGCAACATCGCGTCAGGATCTCCGACAAATCCGCCCCTGAACATGAACAGTCTCCCGACCGGCCGTCGGGATCGCGACATTCCCCAGGTCGCCATGACCTTGGGCGGTGTGTACGAGCCGAAACTTTCGGTACTCTCCAGAGTCGTAACCTGCTGCATGGGCGTCCGGGCGCATCCTCAGCCCGTTGGCTACCCGTAACCGCCCTTACAGGCTGTTGAAAAACAGCCTGTTGGAGCGGCCAAGGAGGGCCGACTTGAAAAACGTACAGGAAGTACGTTTTTCGACAACCTGTTCAGACCCGTCACCACACGCTCGCTCCACACAACAGAGATCGCCGATGAAAGTCGCCAAAGCTGTTCCGGTTTCCCTGCTCGCCCTCGCGTTGACCGCACCGGTCGCCTGGTTGACCGCGCAAGCCGATGCCAGCAGCCCCAGCGCCGAGCAGGCCACCGCCGCCAAGCTGGTGTACGGCATCCTGTCCGACAGC
Organism: Lysobacterales bacterium; assembly: GCA_031362125.1. GTDB lineage: Bacteria > Pseudomonadota > Gammaproteobacteria > Xanthomonadales > Xanthomonadaceae > Lysobacter_I. The sequence continues at coordinate 1,762 of JANLSB010000362.1, forward strand.
AGATATGCCTATCGTCCGCGCGCGCTCGACGACACCTTGTCTGCGGAAGTGTTCAAACGGTATCTGGAATCACTCGATCCGGCCAAGCTTTTTTTCACCGCCGCCGACATCGACAAGCTCACCGCCTACCGCGTGAAGCTCGACGATGCGATCAAGAGCGGCGAAGTGGCGCCTGCGTTCGAAATCTTCGCGCTGTACCAGCAGCGAGTGAACGAGCGGGTCGCGAAAGCGCGCGGCCTGCTCGCCAAGGACATTTTCCGCTTCGACGGCAAAGATCGTTGGGATTACGACCGCGAAGATGCGCCATGGGTCGCCGATGCCGGCGGACTCGACACACTTTGGCAGCAGTCGGTCCGCAACGACTGGCTGCGTTTGAAGCTTGCCGGCAAACGGCCCGAGGATATCCGCAAGACCCTCGACAAGCGCTACGCCAACCTGGCCAAGAACGTCGCCGAACTGAACGGAGTCGATGCGTTCCAGACCTTCCTCAACGCCTACGCGACATCGATCGATCCGCACACCGATTATTTTGATCCGCGCGCCGCCGACCGTTTCGAGCAGAGCATGAGCCTGTCGCTGGAGGGCATCGGCGCGCAGTTGCAGAAGCAGGACGACGTGGTGGTGATCCGCGAACTGATCGCCGGGGGGCCGGCGATACTCAGCGGCAAACTCAAGGCCGGCGATCGTATTGTCGGCGTGGGTCAGGGCGCGAGCGGTCCGATGGAAGACGTCGTCGGTTGGCGCATCGATGACGTCGTCGACAAGATCAAGGGCGCAAAGGGCACCCAGGTGCGTCTGGATATCGTGCCGGCCGAGGCGCTGCTCGACAGCAAGCCGAACCGGATCGTGCTCAATCGCGCCAAGATCCGTCTGGAGGAACAGGCCGCCAAGGGCGAAGTGCTGACCATTCCAGCGGTCGACGGCCAGCCAGCGCGCCGCATCGGCGTGATCAAGCTGCCGGCGTTCTACCAGGATTTCGAAGGCAAGCGCCGCAACAGCGACGATTACGCATCCGCCACGATCGATTCCAGAAAATTGCTCAATGGCTTCCGCGCGCAGAACCTTGATGGTGTGGTGATCGATCTGCGCAACAACGGCGGCGGTTCGCTGAGCGAAGCGGTTGAACTCACCGGCCTGTTCATCGACAAGGGGCCGGTGGTGCAGGTACGTGAATCCGGCGGCCGCGTACAGGTCGACAGCGATTCCGACGGCGGTGTCGCCTGGGACGGCCCGTTGGCGGTGCTGATCAATCGCGGTTCGGCCTCGGCTTCGGAGATCTTCGCCGGTGCGATCCAGGACTACGGTCGCGGTCTGATCATCGGTGAGACCACCTTCGGCAAAGGGACCGTGCAGAACCTCGTCGATCTGGATCGCTGGCCGATGAGCGACGGCAAGCGATTCGGCCAGGTGAAGCTGACCATCGCCCAGTTCTTCCTGCCGGGCGGCAGCAGCACCCAGAACAAGGGTGTGGTGCCGGACATCGCCTTCCCGGTCAGCGTGGATGCCAGCGAATTCGGCGAAAGCACCTATGACAACGCGCTGCCTTGGACCCGTATCGCTGCGGTTCCGCATACCCAGTACGGCGATTTCGGCCCGCTGCTCCCGCAGCTGCAGTCTCTGCACGACGCGCGCATCGCGCAGGACAAGGAATTCCAGTGGTGGTCCGACGATATCGCGCAGTTCCGTCAGGAAGTGGTGAAGAAGTGGATTTCGCTCAACGAAGCCGATCGCCGCGCCGAGCGTGACCGCGACGCCGCCAAGCGCAAGCAGCGCCAGGAAGCGCGCAAGGCGATGGGTCTGGATCTGGATCCACTGGCCGAAGACACCGACGATGGCCTGACCTCCAGCGAGCGCAACATCGCTCAGGACGCGGCACGCGAGAAAGCCGCCGAGAAGCGTCCCGACCCGCTGCTGCGCGAATCGGCCGCGATCCTGGTCGATGCGCTGCAGGTGCTGGGTAACGACAAGCCGCTCTCGGCTCAGGTGCTGCTGACCGCGCCGACGCAGCCGGGGCACTGGGTGAACAACTGACCCCGACACCGCGACACCGGGATACGGAAACGGGCCCTGCGGGGCCCGTTTCCGTCTCGCGCCGCGAACGTGTCGAAGCCCGGAGCCTTCCGCGACGTGCGGGCCGATGTTCACTGGCGTGCGCGTCCGGATCGACGCGCCACGGTTCCGGTTTCCCTCGCCAGCACGGCGTGGGCGCAGGAAAGGCGAGCGTCTTGCGCGGCCGGGTGCCGGGGCGATGCTCGATCCCGCGCAGTCGATCGCCGCCGACGATGGCGAATCGACGGTTTGACCAGGACGATGGCGAGAGCGCAGGTCGAAGCGGATGTCGATCGTGCGGCGCGCGCGAAGATGCCTGTTGGCGCGGCGCAGTGCGCCATCGCAGGATCGCCGAATCCACCATGCGCGCCGTGGCGCGATCACGAATCGATCACGATCCGATCAAAACGGGTCGCGCGACGGCGCACGATGACCATGGCGATCGAACGATCCGATTTCGACGCAGGTCGGACGTCGAAGCAAGACCGATCGCCCGGGCGCGTCGCAAGTCCATGAGCGGCTTGATCGATCGAACCGGAACGTCCGCATCGTCTGCACAAGAACGTAGTCGCCGACTTCTTCGCAACCGCGTCGAAATCGCATCGCCGATGATGACGGCATCGACATGATGGATTCGTGATCGGATCGTGATGCGGATTGTCTTGACTTCAAGGATCGGTCTGCATACGAAATTTACACTTGATGTATTTCGTGATATACGAAATTATAAACCATGCGCGACGACCTTCCCCCGCCCCCGACGCCCTCCGACAGCGACCTGCGCGGCCTCGAATGGATGCCGCTCTACGGCCACCGCCTGTTCGCCAGCGATTTCGACGCCCATGCCAGCGATGCCGGC
>JANLSB010000382.1:0-2550 GCA_031362125.1 Lysobacterales bacterium
CTGATGATGCCGAGCGATCTCATGCTGCTCGACGAACCGACCAACCATCTCGATCTCGATGCCGTGGTTTGGCTCGAAGAATGGCTGCGCCGCTATCCCGGTACGCTGCTGGTGATCTCGCACGACCGCGAGTTCCTCGACAATGTCACCACCCACACCCTCCATCTGCACGAAGGCAAAGCCAAGCTCTATAGCGGCAACTACACCGCGTTCGAGCGCCAGCGCGCCGAGCATCTGCGTCAGCAGAACATCGCCTTCGAGAAGGAACAGGCCGAGCGCGCGCATCTGCAGAAGTTCATCGACCGTTTCAAGGCCAAGGCCAGCAAGGCCAAGCAGGCGCAGTCGCGGATGAAGCGCCTCGCCAAGCTGGCGGGCACCGAAGCGGTGCGCGCCGAGCGCGAGTTCCGGATCGAGTTCCCGCAGCCGCTGAGACTGCCGCATGCGTTGATGCGTTTGAACGATGCGGATTGCGGGTATGGCACCGGTGCGGTGATCCTGCACAACGTCGGCTTCGGCCTGGAAGCCGGCGACCGCATCGGTCTGCTCGGTGCGAACGGCGCCGGTAAATCGACGCTGGTGAAGACACTGGTCGGAGAGCTGCCGCTGATCGCCGGCGAGCGCTACGCGCATCCCGATCTGCGGATCGGCTATTTCGCGCAGCACACGGTGGAATCGCTGGTCGCCGGCACCTCGCCGCTCGATCATCTGCGCGAGTTGTCGCCCGACCTTCCCAACCAGGCGCTGCGCGATTTCCTCGGCAAATGGTATTTCCCCGGCGAGCGCGCGTTCGAGAACATCGATTCTTTCTCCGGCGGCGAAAAAGCGCGTTTGGCGCTGGCGCTGATCGCATGGCGGCAGCCGAACGTGCTGCTGCTGGACGAACCCACCAACCATCTCGATCTGGACATGCGCGAAGCGCTGGCCGAAGCGCTGAGCGATTTCGACGGCGCGATCGTGATGGTCTCCCACGACCGGCACCTGATCGGTCTGGTCTGCGACAACTACGTCCGCGTCGCCGACGGCGTGGTCGAACCCTTCGATGGGGATCTGGACGAATACGCCGCATGGCTGCGTACCCGCGCCAGCAGCGACCCGAAAAAAGCCGCTGCGAAACCGGCAGAGGCCGCGCCGCAGCCGGTGACGCAGCCTGTCGCCGACTCGGCAAAAAAAGCCGTCAAACTCAATCCGCAGAAGTTGGCCAAGGCCGAAACGCGGGTCGCTGAACTGGAAGCGCGGCTCGCGGCGATCGAAGTCGAGTTGGCGAAACCGGACGCCTACGCCGATGCCGGCAAACGTGCCGCGGATCTCGGCCGTGAGCAACAGACGTTGCGCGAGCAGCTCGAACATGCGGAGGCGGAGTTGTTGGCGCTGTACGATGCGGCCTGAAACAGCGATCTTCGTGCCTTCGCTGGGCACGCGTTCTGGCGATTGTTTCTCTGCTCCTTCAGCAAAAAATCGTTCATCCGCGACTTCGCCCGGTTTCTGGCCCCGCCAACGCAGCAGCCGTGCGCTGTAAGCGACTTCATGAAGAGGTTCCATCCGGCGAGGCCGGGCTTCGCGCATGGACAGTCGCGGAAAATCCCCGGCGGAGCCGGGTAACAGGGGGCATTTCGTTTATGCGCAAGTTCATGTTGCCGGTGCTGTACGCGGCGTTCGCGACAGCCGTGTTCGCTGCGTCGTGGGCGCAGCTCGCAAAGTATCGTCAAATCGATGCCCGAGGGACGGCCGCTGTCGAGCGGAGGAGCGGCGCCGACATGCGGCGCACGGCGATTGTTCGCGGCGTTTCAGAGCGCAATGTCGTCGAAGCCGCCACCGAGCGAAGCGGTTCTCCGCCGAAGGTGCCGCCGGTATCGGTCCGCATCGCCGGTGATATCGAGATGGCGGGCAGCGAAGCGCCTACCGTGATCGTTCGTTTCGGCAGCCGTCAGATTCCGGCCGTCGTCAACGGAAACACCTTCACGGCCGATCTCATCTACGTCAATGCCGCGAGTATCGTCAGCATCGAGATGTCGAAATCGAATCTGCAGTATCGGGCGTTGCTGGGCAGCGCAGCGCTGCTCAAGCGCCAGGCCGGCGCGGATGGTCGTCTTGAGATCGCAGAAAACCCTTCTCTCAGGGTTTCGCCGCTCAGCACGGCGATTCACTTCTTCATCCATAGGGAGCTCGGCGGACGACTGCCGGTATCGGATGCCGAGATGGACAAGGCGCTGCGTGCATTGACCGTCGCCGACCTGGCGCCGGCCACCAATCTGCAGCGCGTGATCCTGCAAGGCGAACGCCAACTGCCGACCGGCTTCGCCAGCGCCACCGAGCTGCTGCAGGACCGCAACGCCTATCGTCAGTTCCTGGATGCGTATCCCGAGATCAGAAACGGCGCCGATGCCATTGTGCGCAGCCTGCCCGCCGGTGCATTCGCTGCCGGCGATCTCGACAGGAACTGGCTGCTGACGACGTGGATCGGTCGAAACGGCGTGTCCTTCTTCCAACCGATCGTGCAACTCATGAAACGTCGATCTGGCGGCTTTTCGGTGTCCGCGCCCCAGAGCCGCA
>JANLSB010000421.1:0-1734 GCA_031362125.1 Lysobacterales bacterium
GTGACGCGGTTTTCGGCGAGCGATTGCTCGAACATGGCGCCAAAATCTTCATCGTTGGCGGCGATAGTGGGGGCTTCGCTCGAGTAACGAGCGGCTTGGGTGGGACGAGTCATGGGAGATACCTTTCTATACCGCTGCGGCTTCGGCTGTGCCGGCTCTAATGCAGCGCTGCCTCAGAGAATTCCTGCATCGGGAGCGGCAGCCGCCCGGCAGGGTTAGGGGTTAAAACACGGGCCAACGCCCGAAGGAGCGCCAATATACGCATTTTCGGGGCCGGGGCAAGCGTTTTTTCCCCTCTCCCGTGGGGAGAGGGCAGGAGTGAGGGATGCGTAAAGGGCACTATAATACCGCTTACCTATCCCTCATCCGGCGCTTTGTGCCACCTTCTCCCCGCTGCGCGGGGAGAAGGGAAGGCATCGCGACTTCCGTCGCTCCTACGAAGAGCAACAGCGTCCCTCCACGGGCTTTGCCCGTGTTCGGGATGACAGAGGGTGTGGGGTTGGTGGAGGCGTGATGTGTTGTGCGAAGAGCGCCCCTCATTCGGCGCTTTGCGCCACCCTCTCCCCGCTGCGCGGGGAGAGGGGAAAGCATCGCGACTTCCGTCGCTCCTACGAACTGCAACAGCAGATCCCTCCACGGGCTGCGCCCGTGTTCGGGACGACAGAATGTGGGGGGTTGGTGCAGGCGTGATGTGTTGCGCGAAGAGCGCCGCTCATCATCCCCACGGTAAGCAAGATGAAATGCGGCGGCTTGAACGTCAGCCAACAAAAAACCCGCGATCTGCGGGTTCTTTGTTGGGTGTTCCGGACGCTGCGGGAGGTCCTGAAACCATGTTGTGGTGGCCGGGGAGGGAATCGAACCCCCGACACGGGGATTTTCAATCCCCTGCTCTACCAACTGAGCTACCCGGCCACTTTCGAGCGGGCAATCATACGGGGCCGGGGCCGGCAGGGCAAGCCGGCCGTGGGCTGAATGCGGTGGTGGTGGGGCTTGCGTCCTGTGCACGGAGGCGGATCATCGCTGTGATCGCCATGCTTACTGACCGTCGACCTTCGGAGGTCCCATGAATCGTTCGATCCTCACTTTGTCCGCATTGCTCGCGGCACTTGCTGTTTCCGGTTGCGCCACCAATGCAGGTCTGCGCGACGACGAGCGTCTCACCCTGTATCGCACACACGCCGGCGAGCCTGTCGACAGTATCCAGTACACCGGGAGCTACAACGGCTGGACGCCGCTCAGCGATGGTGTCTTCGCCTTGTGGACACGGCCGAGCCAAGCCTGGCTGGTGGAGCTGTATTCGCCGTGCAGCGGGATCGATTACGCCGATACCATCGGTTTCCGCGATGCCAACGGCCGGTTGAGCGCACGCTTCGACCATGTCTATGTGGGCAGTCACGGTCTGATACCCATCTCGTGCACGATCAAGGAAATCCGACCGCTCGACGTGAAGGCGATCCGCATCGCCGAAAAAGACGCGCGCGCCAAGCGTCAGGTCGAAGCACCGTCCTCGACGCCGTCTTCTCCGCCTGCCGGCACGTAACCGGCGGGCTTTTCGGCGCCACCCGCGAACAGGAATTTCTCCATCTCGCCCTGCAGCATCTTGCGGTGCTCGGGGTTCATCGGCGAGAGGCGGTTCTCGTTGATCAGCATGGTCTGATGCGCCAGCCATTTGGCCCAGGCGCTCTTGCCGATGTGCGCGAACACGCGCTGGCCGGGTTCGCCGGGCCAAGGGGC
>JANLSB010000466.1:0-5661 GCA_031362125.1 Lysobacterales bacterium
CCGCATCCCTACCCGACGATGGTGCGCGACTTCCAGCGCGTCATCGGCGACGAGTGCCTGGTGCAGATGCCTGAGATGATCGAGACCCTCGGCGGCCCTGCGGGCCGGCAGCCCGACGCGGTGATCGCCTGCGTCGGCGGCGGTTCGAACGCGATGGGCATTTTCTATCCCTACATCGGCGATGCGAACGTGCGCCTGATAGGCGTGGAAGCGGCAGGCGAGGGCCTTGAGACCGGCCGGCACGCAGCCTCGCTCAGCGCCGGCAGGATGCCTTCGGTGCGCGCCAGCAGATGGAAGGCTTCCATCGCCTCGGCGTCGGTGATCCCCTGATACTCGGCGCGGCCGCGATCCTTGAGGAACGCATGCTCGGGGCCGACACCCGGGTAGTCGAGGCCGGCCGACACCGAATGGGTCTCGATGATCTGGCCGTCGTCGTCGCAAAGCACATAGGTGCGGTTGCCGTGCAGCACGCCCGGACGACCGGCGACCAGCGAAGCCGCGTGCATGCCGCTGCCGACGCCCTCACCGGCCGCTTCGGCACCGACCAGACGTACGCCGGGATCGTTGAGGAATGGATGGAAGATGCCAATGGCGTTGCTGCCGCCGCCCACACAGGCGGTGACCACGTCCGGCAGACGACCGTAGTCGGCCAGCATCTGCGCGCGCGCTTCGCGGCCGACGACCGAATTGAAGTCGCGGACCATGCGCGGATACGGGTCCGGGCCGGCGACGGTGCCGATGATGTAGAAGGTGTTGTGCACATTGGTGACCCAGTCGCGCATCGCCTCGTTCAGCGCGTCCTTGAGCGTGGCCGAGCCGCTGGTCACCGGGACCACGGTCGCACCGAGCAGCTTCATCCGGTAGACATTGATCTTCTGGCGTTCGATATCGGTCGCGCCCATGTACACGACGCATTCCAGCCCGAGACGCGCGGCGACCGTGGCCGAGGCCACGCCGTGCTGTCCGGCACCGGTCTCGGCGATGATCCGCGGTTTGCCCATGCGGCTGGCGAGCAGGCCCTGGCCGATGGTGTTGTTGATCTTGTGCGCACCGGTGTGGTTCAGGTCTTCGCGCTTGAGCAGGATGCGCGCACCGCCGACCTTCGCGCTGAGCCGCTCGGCGTGATAGATCGGGCTGGGGCGGCCGACGTAATGTTTCAGATCACGTTCGATTTCGGCAATGAACGCGGGATCGACTCGCGCGGCGTCGTAGGCGGCAGCCAGTTCCTGCAGCGGCCCGATCAGGGTTTCAGCGACGAAACGGCCGCCGTAGCGGTCGAAATGACCTTCAGCGTTGGGGAAGGTGTTGTAATCGGTAGGCGTATCGAGCATGACTGGATCCGGGGAAGAACGAGGGTCTGCAGGCCTGCAGCGAAAACGGCCCTCGCGCAGAAGCGGAATGATACCGCCTTGGCGACATGGGCCTGCACGAAATGGTCTGGATATGCGAACAGGCGGCTAACCGGTTGTTGGAAAACGCACTTCGTGTGCGTTTTTACTCGCCGTATCCGTGCAGCTGGCCCTGTGCGGAGCGAAGAGTGAGGCACATAGCGCCGAATCATCAACCGCTATCAGGCGGGAAGACCGGACTGCCAGACATTACGCGGGCGAAGGCCATCCGGATTCGCCGCGTGTGCCATCGGCACGCGCCACCTCGGCGACGAAACGCCGCATCCGCGCGGGGTCTTTCACGCCCGGAGCACCGCTTTCGATGCCACTGGAAACGTCGACGCCCCAGCCGCCGGCGGCCCGGATCGCATCGAACACATTGTCGGGACCCAGCCCGCCTGCAACCAGGAAAGGTTTTGCGAATGTCGCCGGCACCCTCGCCCAATCGAAGGTCTGCCCACTGCCGCCGGCTTCGCCTGTCGAATGGCTGTCGAAAAGGAATGCCCGGGCGTTGGGGTAACGCTGCAACAGCGTCGAAGCGTCTTCCCCGCCCTCGCCGCCCATCGCGACCGCTTTCAGGTACGGCAGGCCGAACGATGCACAGAACCCATCGTCTTCGCCGCCATGGAATTGCAGCAGGCTCGGCCCGACGACGTCGATCGTGGTCCGGATCTCCTCGGCGCTGTTGTCCATGAACAGCGCGACCACATCGACCAGTGGCGGCAGCGCGCCGCGGATCGCCACGCCCTGCTGCGGCGTCAACCGGCGTTTGCTGCGCGCGGCGAAAATCAGACCGATGGCATCGACGCCGAGCGCACTTGCGGCCAGCGCGTCCTCGACGCGGGTCATGCCGCAGAACTTGATCCGGGTACGGAATGGTCGATTCATCGTCATCACAGGTCCAGCAGGACATCCTCGGGCAGCGGCCACTCGCGCGGATAACGCGGACCGATGAATACCAGCCCCTGCGGCGGCGCGGTCGGTCCGGCCAGGGTGCGATCGCGACTTTCAAGCAATTCAGCGACCCATGTTTCCGGGCGTTCGCCCGCACCGATATCGATCAGCGAGCCGACCATGTTGCGCACCTGATGGTGCAGAAACGCGTTGGCCTGCACCGTGAACGTCACGATGTCGCCCTCGCGACGGACTTCGAAACGCTGCAGATCACGACGCGCATGCTTGGCCTGACAATGCACGGTGCGGAACGCCGAAAAATCGCGTTCGCCCAAGAGTTGCTGCGCGGCGCGGTGCATCGCGTCGGCATCCAACGGCCGACGCTCCCAACTCAGCCACTGCCGACCAAGCGCAGGGCGCACCTGATGGTTGAGCAGGCGATAACGATAGCGACGGGCGCGTGCAGAGAATCGCGCATTGAAGTCGCCGGGCACCGGCGCGCACCAGCGGACGCGCATTGACGGTGGAAGCTCCGAGGTCGTGCCCAGCATCCAGCTGCGCGGCTGGCGTGGCGCATCGCTGTCGAAATGCACCACTTGGCATTCGGCGTGGACACCGGCATCGGTGCGGCCGGCGCAGATGGTCTCGATCGGCGCAGCGGCGACTTTCGACAGCGCTGCTTCAAGCGTGGCCTGCAGCGTCAGCGGGCCGGCTTCGCCATGTGGGCTCAGCCGTTGCCAACCGTGGAAATCGCTACCGTCGTATTCGACGCCGAGGGCATAGCGCATCGCATCATCGGCCAAAGGCCGGAGCCGTCAGCCCAACTCCTGCAACAGGCGTATGGCTTCCTGACGAATCGCCATCGTGTCGCCACGGCTGGCCACTTCCTGCAGCAGACTGCGTGCGGTCTCCGGGTCGCCCATGTCGAGATAGGCGCGGGCCAGATCCAGACGCCCCTGTCCGGGCGGTGCGGTGTTGAGCGGACCGACCTCGAAACCACCGGAGTGCCAGGTCGGCACCGCGCGTGAAGGCAGGTCAGGCGTCTCGGGCTTCGGCTCGACTGGTTTGGCGAGCCGGTTCCAGACCGGCTCGGCAGACATCGCTTCAGCCTGTACGGGAATCTCATTTGCAGCGAATGCACCCTGGGATTCGGTGTCGGGGCCAGTGCCGATATCGGCAGGTGCGGGCACCGCAGCAGCGAGGCGTTCGGTGTCGCGCTTGCCCAAGACCACAGGCGCCTTGGGTCGGCTCAGCCACCACCATGCGAACGCGCCGAGCAGCAACAGACCGATACCGGCACCGAACCACAGGCCGAGGCTTTCGGGGGTCTTGGCCGTCGCGCTCTGGGTCGTGGCAAGCCGCTGCTGCGCTGCAGCCAGTTCACTGTCCTTGAGCGCGACCAACTGATCCTGCTGCTGTTTCAGCTGTTCGAGCTCGGCCACACGCGCCTTCAGCTCCTGGACCTCTGCATCGCGCGCCACCAGCGTTTCTTTGGTCTGCTGCAGTTCCTGTTGTCGCAACATATCGCCCTCACCACCGGCACTGACGCCGGATCGTGTGCCCGCACGCCGCACGTCGCTGGCGGACGGCGGAACAATTTCGAGTCGTGCCTGCGTGGCTGCGCGTGAAGGCTTCGTCGTGGCAGCGGTTGCGGCAGGAGCGGGATCGCCCGTCGGCGCGCCGACTACCGACGGCGGTTGCGGCAGCGCGCGACCCGCGCCGCGCCACTGCGCCGCCTGTTCGCGCACCACCAGCGCAGCCTCGTCGGGCGTGTACTGGGCGATGCTGGCGGCGTCGGGGATACGCAGCACAGCGCCGGCCTTGAGCCGGTTGGCGTTGCCATTGATGAAGGCTTCGGGATTGGCCCGCAGCAGAGCAAGAATGGTCTGATCCAGGCTGTAGCCACGGGCGAGACCGGCGGCGATGCCTCCGAGCGTCTCGCCAGGGCGAACGGTTCTGCTTTCGCCATTGCCGATCACTTCGACCGGCACTGCGGCAGCCACCTGGGCGGGCTCGGCCGGCAGCGGGATCGGAACCGGCATGGGCGAGCTGAGGGCATCGGCAGGCGTGGAAACGGTCTGGGTCTGGTCGACTGGAGGCGGCGGCACCGCTGTTGGCGTCGACGTTTCCAGAGGATTCGATGCTGGCGGCGGATCCGGAAGCCGGACCACGCTGTTGCCCGGATCGACCGTGGCTTCCTGGATCGGCGGCTGGACCGGCGCGGCTGCCGTCTGCGGCGTGTCGAGCAGCGCGGAATACTCGCGGACCAACCGCCCCTGGCCCCAATCGACCTCGATGAGGAAGGTCAGCAGCGACTGCTGCACCGGCGCGGCGCTGGTGACGCGGATGACCGGGCGGCCACGGGCGTCGAGCGCGACCGAGAACTGCAGATCGGAAACAACGCCCTGCGGCGGCGACAGGCCGATCCGGGCAAAGGTCTCCGGCGAGGCCAGCCGGGCCTGCAACACTTCGAGCTCGGTCGAATCGTTTGAAATGACCGGGATCTCGGCCAGCAGCGGCTGGTCGCGCTGCGAAAGCACGCGAATCTGGCCCAGCCCGAGCGCCCACGCGGACAGCGGCGACAACAAGGCCGCCACTGCGAGTAGCACGCTAACTGTGATGCGCAAGTGTTTGATCACGCTTGTCCCCCGAGCCAACCCGGAGACTCTAGCCATCTGTCCAGTGCTTCGCAACGGTTGGGTCAGGCCTCGGCCGCGACCAGCTCGGCGATCTGAACCGCATTGAGCGCTGCGCCCTTGCGGATATTGTCCGAAACCACCCACAGATCGATGCCGCGCGGGTGCGAGATGTCATCGCGGATCCGACCGACGAAAGCCGGGTCGCGGCCCGAAGCATGGGTCACCGGGGTCGGATAGCCTCCGGCCTTGCGCTCGTCAACCACCTCGACGCCCGGCGCAGTCGACAACAGCGCCCGCACTTCTTCGGCGGTGATCTTCTCGCGGGTCTCGAGGTGCACCGCCTCGGAATGGGCGTAGAACACCGGCACGCGGACCACGGTCGCGTTCACCTGAATCGATTCATCGCCAAGAATCTTGCGGGTCTCCCAGACCAGCTTCATCTCTTCGCTGGTGTAGCCGTTATCGAGGAAATCGCCGCCGTGAGGAATCACGTTGAACGCGATCTGCACCGGGTAAACCTTGGGTTCGATGCTCTGGAAGTTCAGCAGCGCGGCGGTCTGCTTACCCAACTCTTCCAGGGCACGCCGGCCGGTGCCGGACACCGACTGGTAGGTCGCGATGTTGATTCGCTCGATCCCGACTTTGCGATGGATCGGCGCAAGCGCGACCATCAGCTGCATGGTCGAGCAGTTCGGGTTGGCGATGATGCCGCGCGGGCGGTTGCGGATCTGCTCGGGGTT
>JANLSB010000312.1:0-9339 GCA_031362125.1 Lysobacterales bacterium
GTTCGGCCAGGATCCGTTCGTTCATGCGCTTGCGGAAGGCTGTGAACTCCGCCACGCGATCCAGTTCGGACGCACTCTGCTCGGACGGACCGCTCACGCGCCTTCTCCCGAAAGCAGCGGCTCGAACTTGCCGGCGCGATGCAGCACCATCATGTCGTCGAAGCCGCCGACGTGTATGTCTCCGACGAAGATCTGCGGCACGCTTGTGCGTTTGGCGCGCGCGACCATCCGTTCACGCTCGACCGGATCGGTATCGATCCTGACCTCGGTCCAGCTCAATCCCTTGCTCTTCAGGAAATTCTTGGCCGAGACGCAATACGGGCAGATCGCCGTGGTGTAGAGGGTGATCGGCGAAGTCGTGGGGCTGTTGTCGCTCAAGGCGGTCTCCTCGCTGCGTGGCGCGGTGGTTCGTGTGAGGCAGTCATGATGGGGGCCGGGTCCGGCATTTTCCACCTGCGGCGCGAAACGCTGCGATGCACGGAACGAAGAGGCGCGCACAGAGTCGAACGATGCACAAAGCCCAGGGCTGTCCGGATTAACAACGCATTCACGCCCCCCCGGTCGATTACCGGCATGCTGTCCCACGAAATCGTTCCAGGAATCCTGCCCCATGCGTGTGCCGGTCGTCATCGCCACCCTCACCTTCTCCCTCGCGGCGATCTGCTCGCAGGCGCAGGACAACCGGTTGCCGGATATCGGCTCATCGGCCAACGAGCTTCTCAACCCGGCACGACAGGCCGAATACGGCAGCATGTTGCTCAGTCAGCTGCGCCATTACGGATATGTGCTGGACGACCCGCTGATCGACGGCTGGCTGCAGTCGGTGGGCCACCGTCTGGCGGCCGCATGCGACAAACCGCAGCAGCCGTTTACGTTCTTCATGCTGAAGGACCGTCAGTTCAACGCCTTCGCTACCCTGGGCGGATACATAGGTACCAACGCCGGTCTGGTGCTGGCGGCCGAGTCCGAAGACGAAGTCGCCGGGGTGCTGTCTCACGAAGTCTCCCACGTCACCCAGACCCACGTGCTTCGCAGCGTCGAGCGCGCGCAGAAGGACAGCATACCGATCCTGCTGGCAATGCTGGGCGCGATTGCGGTCGCACAATCCTCGGGCGGCAATTCTTCCGATGACGCCTCGATGGCGGCACTGGCGTCGGCCCAGGCGCTGATGGCCCAACGCCAGATCGACTACACCCGCTCCAATGAGTCCGAAGCCGATCGTCTTGGTATCCAGACGCTCGCCCGCAGCGGCTACGATCCGAACGCGATGGCCAGCATGTTCACCCGTATGCAGGCGCTCTCGAGAGTGAACCAGGGCGGCGAGCGCGAGCGCGCACCGGACTATCTGCGTACCCACCCGGTCAATACCACCCGCATCAGCGAGGCCAAACAGCGGGCCGATGAACTGACGTCCAAGCCGGCGGCCTTCGACCCGGGCAGCACCTCAACCAGCGAAAACCCGCTGATTCCCTCCAGTCTGCGCGTGGCCGGGCCTGCACTGGTCAACGACAACGTGCAGTTCGGCTGGGCACGGGAGCGCATCCGCGTGTTCAGTGCCAACACGCCCAGCGCGGCGCTCGAAGAATACGAGCGCCAGCGCCGCAGCAAACCCTTGAACGACGCCCAGCGCTACGGGCTGGCGGTGGCGCGCGAGCGCGACGGCGACTATGCGCTGGCCGCGAAGGAACTGGCGCCGCTGCTCGCCAGATATCCCGCCGACCCGTGGATCGCCATCGCCATGGCCGAAACCGAGGCCCGCGGCGGCAACCTTGCTGCCGCGGATACGCGGATGGACGCCCTGCTCGCGCGGATGCCGAATCATCGCGCGGCGGCCCTCAGCTACGCGCAGCTACTGGCCGAGCGCAACGATATCGGCGCCGGCAAGCGTGCCCAGGCCGTGCTGCGGCCGTTGATGATCGGCGGCAAGGAAGACCCGATCTTCCAGAACATCTTCGCCCGAGCCAGCGAAGTGGCCGGCGACCCGGTCCGTGCCGGCGAAGCCTATGCCGAGGCCGAATTCCTGAACGGCCGGCCGGAGCGCGCCCTGATCCAGCTCAATACCCTACTGAAGCGCCCCGAGGTGGATTATTACGCCCGCGCCCGGGTCGAGGCGCGGATCGCCGCGATCACGCCGTCGGTGCTGGAACTCAAGCGTCTGGGCGTACGGGACGAGGAACTGGAGCGGCGCTGACACTGTCATCTTGACATCATCACATCACCGCATCACGATGCAATGATGCGAACCACCCTCGACCTTCCCGACGATCTGCATCGGATCGTCACCAGCCTCGCCCGGCATACCGGACGCAGCCTTGGACAGACCGTTGCCGAGCTGCTTCGGCTCGGCTTGGCCATACCCGAACAGACGCACCGTGTCGGCGAAGCCGCTGCGGTGTATCAGCTTCATCCACTTACCGGCCTGCCCGTCGTTGCTTCACGCCAGCCGGTCACCGAGGATGACGTCAAAGCCCTGGACGACGAGCCGTGACCCATCTGCTCGATGGCAATGTACTGATTGCCCTCGTGGACCGTTCGCACGTACATCACCCCGCTGCCGTCCGGTGGTTCGCTTCGCAGACAAGCGGTTTCGCGACCTGCCCGATCACCCAGGGCACTTTGATACGTCTGTTGCTGCGCTTCGGCGCGGTCGCGAACGCCGCCAGTGCAATCACTGTGCTCAAACAACTCACCGGGCATCCACGTCACGTGTTCTGGAGCGACGATATCGAGTATGCCGGGATCTCCTGGACCGGAGTGCTCGGCCACCGGCAGGTGACCGATTGCTATCTGGCCGGCTTGGCCCGGCATCACGGGGGGCGCCTGGCGACTTTCGACCGCGGCCTGGCTGCTTTGCATCCGGATATCGCCGACGCGATCAGTATGTGAATCCGGTCGTTCGGCAGCATTGACGTCACATGTCTGTCGTCACGATTCAGTCATAAAAATGTCGTCTACTGTGACCCTATCGATGTGCCGCAGGC
This sequence comes from Lysobacterales bacterium, assembly GCA_031362125.1. Taxonomy (GTDB): domain Bacteria; phylum Pseudomonadota; class Gammaproteobacteria; order Xanthomonadales; family Xanthomonadaceae; genus Lysobacter_I. The sequence goes on from JANLSB010000312.1 coordinate 2,982, forward strand.
TTTGCTGCGACGTATTCCGACCGCCCAACCGAGCACGTCATGCAGAAGCGCATCCTGATCGTCGACGACGAACCCGCGATCCGCGACATGGTCGCCTTCGCTCTGCGCAAGGGCGAGTACGACCCGGTCCACGCCGGCGATGCCCGCGAAGCCCAGGCCGCCATCGCCGAGCGCGTCCCCGACCTGATCCTGCTCGACTGGATGCTGCCGGGCACCAGCGGCCTGGAGCTGGCGCGGCGCTGGCGCCGCGACGCCCTCACCCGCGACATCCCGATCATCATGCTCACCGCGCGCGGCGAAGAGAACGACCGCGTCGGCGGCCTCGAAGCCGGGGTCGACGATTACGTCGTGAAACCCTTTTCCGCCCGCGAACTGCTGGCCCGCATCCGCGCGGTGCTGCGCCGCTCGCGCGAAGACGACGAGGACGGCAGCGTCCAGGTCGGCGGCCTGCGTATCGACGGCGCCTCGCATCGGGTCTACGCCGGTGATGCGCAGATCCAGATCGGGCCCACCGAATATCGGCTGCTGCATTTCTTCATGACCCACGCCGAGCGCGTCTACAGCCGCAACCAGCTGCTCGATCACGTCTGGGGCGGCAACACATACGTCGAAGAACGCACGGTCGATGTGCATATCCGCCGACTGCGGCGGGCATTGGAGCCGGTGCAGCTCGACAACATGGTCCAGACCGTGCGCGGCTCCGGGTATCGCTTCTCGGCGACGCTCTGAGCGCCACGCACGCCGCTCGGGCTTTGATCGAACGATTCCCATAGACTCGACCGATGCCGAACAACGCCCGCTCCGCGTGGTTCAAGACCCTCGGCCAGCTTGCGCTGGCTCTGATCGCGGCGCTTGTGCTGGGCTTCGCCGTCGGCCAGCCATGGCTGGTGATTACCCTCGCCGCCCTTGGCGTCGTGGGCTGGCACTACTGGAAACTGCGCCAAGTACTGCTCCGTCTGACCGCGCGCCAGCGGTTCACGCCATCCGCAGGCGACGGCATCTGGAACGAACTCGACCGGCTGCTGTTTCGCAGCCAGAACGAAATGCGCGCACGCAAGCGGCGACTGATCGAGATGTTGCGCGCGTATCGCGCCGCCGCTGCCGCACTGCCAGACGCGATCGTCGTGGTCGAGCGCAACAGCCAGCGCATCCTGTGGTTCAACGAAGCCGCGACCCGGCTGCTGGGCCTGCGCTATCCGCGCGATATCGGCGGTGCCCTCAGCGACCGTCTGCAACCCTTGCCGCTCGCGCACTGGCTTGCGAGCGGGCGTCACGCAGAACCGCTGCTCGACACGCCCTCGCCGGCGCAGCCGGACCTGCGGCTGAGTCTGCGGCTGATTCCCTATTCGGATGAGCTGTGGCTGCTGGTTGCGCGCGACGTCAGCAAACTGATGCATCTGGAGCAGATGCGCCGCGATTTCGTCGCCAACGTCTCGCATGAACTGCGAACGCCATTGACCGTCGTGCACGGCTATCTGGACATGCTCGATCCCACAGAGCATCCGGAATGGGCGCCGATGCTGACTGAAATGCAGCGTCAATCGCAGCGTATGACCCAACTGGTCGAAGATCTGCTGATGCTGTCGCGGCTGGAAGCACAGGAAACGCTGCCCGAAGAAGTCGTGGCCATGGTACCGATGCTGACCACGCTCAAGCGTGAAGCCGATGCGTTGAGCCAGCGGCGGCATACGATCATCATCGAGGATATCGCCGGAGTCGATCTGTGGGGCTCGACCAAGGAGCTGCACAGCGCTTTCTCGAATCTGGTCGGCAATGCCATCCGCTACACCCCGGCCGGTGGCATCATCAAGATCCGGTTCTCCAGCGAGCGCGATGGCGGCATATACCTTTCGGTCGAGGACACAGGCTATGGCATCCCCGCCGCGCACCTGCCCCGTATCACCGAACGTTTCTACCGCGTCTCCACCAGTCGCTCCCGCGAAAGCGGCGGCACCGGCCTCGGCCTGTCGATCGTCAAGCACGTGCTGAACCTGCATCAGGCGCGTCTGGAGATCGAGAGCGAAGTCGGTCGCGGCAGCCGCTTCGCATGTCGTTTCAGCCGCGAGCGCATCCGCGCGCGCGATGCCCTACATTTTCCCGAAGAGTCCGCATGAATCCACGCACGTCAGCACGCACGACCGCAAGCGCCTTGATCAAGGAACCGCAACAGGATGCCGATCCGCTGCGCGACCCCGCGCTGTACCTCAACCGCGAACTGTCGCAGCTCGACTTCAATTTCAGGGTTCTGGCGCAGGCCCAGGACGATACGGTGCCGTTGCTCGAACGCCTGCGATTCCTGTGCATTTCCTGCACCAATCTCGACGAGTTCTTCGAGATACGCGCCGCCACCGTGCGTCAGGCGCAGGATTTCGGCATGCCGCTGCCCGCCGATGGGGTCCCGCACGCGACCCTGCTCAAGCGCATCCACGACCGCGCCGCGGCGCTGGTGGATGCGCAGTATCGCTGCTGGAACGAAGTGCTGCGTCCTGCCTTGAGCGAAGCCGGCGTGCGGGTGCTGCATCGCCAGCACTGGAACGCACGCCAGACCCGCTGGCTGCGCGCGTATTTCCGCGACGAAATCATGCCGGTGCTGTCGCCGCTGGGCCTCGACCCGGCGCATCCGTTCCCGAAGATCCTCAACAAATCGCTCAACATCGTGGTCGTGCTGAAAGGCAAGGACGCGTTCGGCCGCGCCGGCCATCTCGCCGTGGTCCGCGCGCCGCGCTCGCTGCCGCGCATCATCCAGCTGCCGGAACGGGCTTCCGGCGGCGAACATGATTTCGTCTTTCTCTCCGCGGTGCTGTCGGCGTTCGTCGACGAGCTGTTCCCGGGCATGGAAGTGAAGGGCGCGTACCAGTTCCGGGTGACCCGCAATTCCGAACTGTTCGTCGATGAGGAGGAAGTCGAGAATCTCGCGCTCGCGCTGCGCGATGAACTGATCGGCCGCGGCTATCTGCGCGCGATGCGGCTGGAGATCGCCTCGGACTGTCCCAAGCCGATCGTGCGCACGCTGCTGGAGAATTTCGAGCTGCCGGAAAACGCGGTGTACCGAATCCAGGGGCCGGTGAATCTCAACCGCGCCATCGAGATCTACGACCTGGTGCAGCGTCCGGATCTGAAGTTTCCGCCGTATCAATCGCGGCAACTCAAGGACATGGAGACGATCTTCGAGCGCACAGCCGCAGGCGATCTGCTGATGCATCATCCTTTCGACGCGTTCACGCCGGTGCTTGAGCTGATCAAGCAGGCAGCGGAAGATCCGAACGTGCTTGCGATCAAGCAGACGCTGTACCGCGCGGGCAAGGATTCGCCGATCGTCGAGCACCTTGTCCAGGCTGCGCGCAACGGCAAGGATGTGACCGTGGTGATCGAACTGCGCGCGCGTTTCGACGAGGAGGCCAACCTGCGCCTCGCCGACCGGCTGCAGGACGCGGGCGTACAGGTCGTTTATGGCGTGGTCGGCTACAAGACCCACGCGAAGATGCTGCTGATCGTGCGCCGCGAAGGCCGAAAACTCGTCCGCTATACCCATCTTGGCACCGGCAACTATCACGCCGGCACTTCGCGCGCCTATACCGACTTCGGACTGATTACCGCCGACCCCGACATCGGCAGCGACGTGCATCAGATCTTCCAGCAGATTTCCGGGCTGGCCCCGGCGATCAAACTCAAGCGACTGCTGCAATCGCCGTTCACCCTGCACGCTGGCGTGCTCAAGCGGATTGATCGCGAAACGTCACTGGCTGCGTCCGGAAAACCTGGGCGTATCATCGCCAAAATGAATGCGCTCAACGAGCCGCAGGTGATCCGTGCACTTTATCGGGCATCACAGGCCGGCGTCCGCATCGATCTGATCGTGCGCGGTGCGTGCACGCTGCGTCCGTGCATGCCAGGCGTCTCCGACAATATCCGGGTACGTTCGATCATCGGCCGCTTCCTCGAACACAGCCGCGTCTGGTGGTTCGGCAATGGCGGCGAGCCCGACCTGTTCTGCTCCAGCGCCGACTGGCTGGAGCGCAATCTGCTGCGTCGGGTCGAAATCGGCTTCCCGATCATCGATCCGGCGCTGGCCGCGCGAGTCAAGGAAGAATCGCTCGACAATTACCTGCTCGACAACCTCAACGCCTGGGAACTGCAGGCCGACGGCAGCTATGCACGGATGATGCCCGAAGCCGATGCGATGCCGCATTCGGCGCAGGCGATGCTGCTGGCCAAGCTTTGCGGCTGATCGGCAGATCATGCGGTAGAGGGGGCTGACCAGCCATTCGCATCCGAGGCCGCCGCGCAACCCGTTCCGTTCGCGGGAGCATGTTGGTAGGCTGCGCGGGCGTTCGCATCATCCCGCCCCGCTACAGGCCCGCCGCTTGAATCGATCCGCTTCCCCTGCCCGTACACCCACCGCCCCGCTGCAGGATGGCGATGTACTGGCAGCGGTCGATCTTGGCTCGAACAGCTTCCATATGGTCGTCGCCCGCAATGTGCTGGGCCAACTGCGGATCATCGACCGCCTGCGCGAAACCGTACGTTTGGCCGACGGCCTGGACGGCAAAGGCGGTTTGAGCGAAACCGCGCGGGAACGCGCACTCGACTGCCTGTCGCGCTTCGGCCAACGTATCCGCGACCTCCCGCCGTACAGCGTGCGCGCCATCGCCACCAACACCGTGCGCGCGCTGCGCGAGCCACAACTGTTTCTCGCCGCAGCTGAACGCGCGCTTGGCCATGGCATCGAAGTGGTATCCGGCCGTGAAGAAGGGCGCCTGATCTACCTCGGCGTTGCCCATGCGCAGCCACCAAAACCGATGCAGCGGCGGCTGGTGATCGACATCGGCGGCGGTTCCACCGAATGCATCATCGGCTCGGGCTTCGACACGATCGAACGCGAAAGCCTGCAGATCGGCTGCGTCGCCAGCACACGGCGCTTCTTCCCCAACGGCAGGCTGTCGAAGAAACGCTGGAAAGACGCGTTGACCGAGATCGAAGCCGAATTCCAGCAGTTCGCCGGTCTGTACCGCAGTCTCGGCTGGCAGGAAGCGATCGGCTCCTCCGGCACCAACAAGGCCATCGGCGATATCTGCGCGGCGATGAAATTGACCAAGGGCGCGGTCACCGCCGAGGCGTTGCCGATCTTGCGCGACCGCCTGCTCATCGCCGACCGCATCGAAGCGATCGATCTTCCCGGACTGCCCGACGATCGCAAGCCAATCATCGCCGGCGGCATTCTGGTGCTCGAAGCCGCGTTCGAAACGCTGGGCCTGGACCGTATGATGGTGAGCAAGGCAGCGATGCGCGAAGGTGTGCTCTACGACATGCTCGGCCGTGGCGGTGCGGACGACCCGCGCGATGTTTCAATCGATGCGCTGATGCAGAGGTACGCTGTCGACCGCGACCAGGCCAAGCGCGTGGAAGACACTACAGCGCTGCTTTTTGGCCAGGTCGCTGCGCGCTGGAGCCTCGGCGACGACGAGCGCAGGATGCTGGTGTGGGCCGCCCGCGTCCACGAAATCGGCCTCGCCATCGCGCACAGCCAATACCATGTGCACGGCGCCTACCTCCTGGAGCACTCGGACATCGCTGGATTCTCGCGACAAGAGCAGTTGTTCCTGGCCGCGCTGGTGCGCAACCATCGCCGCAACATTTCCAACAAATCGCTCGACGCCCTGCCCGACCGTCTGCAGGCGCAGGTACGTCGCTGCGCCGCGTTGTTGCGCATCGCGGTGCTGCTGCATCGATCGCACGAGGCGGAAACGGTTCCGAAGCTGGAGCTGCGCGTGGTCGGCAATACCGTCGCAATTTCACTCTCCAACAGCTGGCTCGACCAGCGTCCGCTGCTGCGCTCGGATCTGGAGCACGAACCTGAAGGCATCGCGGGGCTCGGGATCGAGTTGCACCTCGAAGTCTGAGACCGGCGCCCGACGCGCGTCATCGCGCTGTCACGCCTACGCCACTGTCGGTTCATCGAACAACGTCAATCTTCATTAAACCGAAGAGCGACGCCAATGCGCTACGCGATCGTCACCGAAACATATCCACCGGAGATCAACGGCGTCGCGTTGACCGTGCACAGTCTGGAACAAGGCCTGCGCTCGCGTGGCCATACGATCAGCGTGATCAGGCCAAGACAGGCGCGGCACAGCCAACCCGCTCCACACGAACGTCTGCTTCCGGGGCTGAAACTGCCCCGCTATCCCGGTCTGCGGTTCGGTCTGCCTGCGACCCGAAAACTGATCTCCTTGTGGCATTTGCACCGCCCGGATGCGATCTATGTGGCCACGGAAGGCCCGTTGGGGTGGTCGGCGCTGCGTGCGGCGCGCGCGCTGCGCATTCCAGCCGCAACCGCCTTGCACACCCGCTTCGACCG
>JANLSB010000510.1:0-4255 GCA_031362125.1 Lysobacterales bacterium
AAGATCGGTCTCAGGGCTATTCTCCAGGAATGCCATGAAAGATCTTGCATAGTCCCGCAGCCTTTCCTGCGTCTCGGCCGAAAGCGCGAATACATATGGACCTTCGGCATCACCAACTGCTGTCTTGGCTTCGTATTCCTCAATGACGACGCACGCATTGACACCGCCTGCACCGAATGAATTGACGAGCGCACGACGCGGCAAATCGCCAACCCGCTGCCATGGTGCAAGCGTGTGTTGCAGGTAGAACGGCGATCCGGGAAGATCGAGGTCCGGATTGACATCGTCCGAATGCAGCGTCGGGACGAGTTGTCCGTGCTTCAGCTGCAGCAGTACTTTCGTCATGCTGGCGATGCCCGCCGCTGATTCCGAGTGCCCGACATTTGCCTTGACGCTGCCCAATGAGCAGTACTGTGTTTTCGCAGTCTGATGCCGGAATGCTTGCGACAATGCAAGTACTTCCAGGTTGTCGCCCAACGGGGTCCCGGTGCCATGCCCCTCGACGCAACCAATCGATTCCGGATCGACCTGCGCAGCGCGAAGAACACGGTCGATCAGCTCCGCCTGTGCGTTCGGATTCGGCGCCGAATATCCGTTCGATCGCCCACTGTGATCGAAAGCACTTCCGACGATGACTCCGTAAATTCTGTCGTTGTCCGCAACGGCTTTATCCAAGGGCTTCAGAATGAAGCTTCCCACGCCTTCGCCAGGCACGAATCCATCGTCGCCAGCGCCATAGCTCCGAGTCCACTCGCCGGTCGCGAGCATGCGCCGCTGACACAACGACAAGTACTTCGATGGATGCAGGTACAGATTGACACCACCGGCCACCGCAACCTGACATTCGCCGCGCCGCAGGCTCTCGCACGCCATGTGCACGGCGACCAGCGATGAAGAGCATGCAGTATCCACGGGCAGGCTCGGCCCCTTGAAGTCGAAGAAGTACGACACGCGGTTGGCGATAGACCACGGCATGGCGCTTGGCATCATCATGTTGCCCTGCTGCTGGGCATCGACGCTCAACAACTGATACGAATTCGTCGTAACTCCAACAAAAACACCGACATCGGCGCTTTTTCCTTTTGGATAATTCTGTTTCAGTTGCTCTCGGGTATAGCCTGCATCTTCCAGCGCGCTCCAGACCGATTGCAGGAACATGCGCTCCTGAGGATCCATGACGCTCGCTTCTTCGCGCGGTATCTTGAAGAACTCCGGATCGAATTTGTCCACATCGGCGAGAAAGCCGCCACGGCGACAGTAGATTTTTCCGCTCGAAGCCGCCGAGGGGTCCGGATCGAAGAATTCCTCCGCGTCCCAGCGATCGCCCGGCACGATATCGGTTGCGTCCATGCCGTCGCGCAAGACATGCCAGAACTCGTCGATATTGCGGGAGCTCGCATGGCGCCCGTCGACGCCAATGATAGCTATCTTCTGCGTCGCACCCGATTCCGGGCGAGGGTGTGGCGCATCGATGACAGGCGCTTCCACAACCGCGACAGGAGTCGGCTCCGGGGGGATAGGTTCGATTGTCGGCGATGGCGCATCAGGCGCCATTGGCGCTTCACTGACAAGTCTGCGCATCATCGGCGACGGGGCATGACGCAGCAGGAACGCGGCTACTTCTTCGACAGTCTCATGCTCGTATAGCATGGTCTTCGGCAGCTCGCCAAGGTCGTGCTCAAGTCTCGCGTTGAGCGTACTGATCATGATCGAATCGAGCCCGAACGATTCCAGTCGCTCATGGCTGTCGATACTTTCCGGGTCCATCTTGATTTCTTCGCCGATCAGGCCCTTGAGATACTCCACTGCCCGCTGCATGAGGTCGGTCGTCGAAGGCTGCTTCATGATGCCGGAGGCGTCACTCGCCACGGCGTCGAGTCGCACGTTGATATATGCGCTGATTTTTTCCGGCATGCCGAACAGCGCGATGCCTTGCCCGATACTCGATCCGAGGAATTCCTCGAAGTATTGCATGCCTTCTGCGCTCGGCAACAACGACAGGCCCGTCTTTCGCATCATCAGCGCAGCATGTTCCTCCGAGATGTGCATCCCGCCGTCCTTCCATAAAGGCCAGTTGATAGAGATTGCACGGCCCATGCGAATCCCATCCAAACGCTGCCGTTCCCTGCGCTCGGCGAAAGCATCGAGAAAACCGTTCGCGTAGGCATAGTCGCATTGACCTACGTTGCCGGTCACCCCGCTGATCGAAGAGAAAAGCACGAACAGATCAAGGTTCTCACCAGCTGTGGCGAGATCGAGATTCATCGCTCCGATCACTTTTGAATCGAAGACGGATCGCATTTGCTCGGCCGTCTTTTTCATGACGAAGGCATCGCGCGTGATGCCTGCGGAATGGATCAAGCCATTGAGCGCGCCGAACCGGGCCTTCGACTCTCCTACGATACGCGCGACATCCTCAAGCTTGGCGACATCGCCCTGGAGATAGATGATGTCGGGCGACAGCGTACGCAAGCGATCGAGCTCTTGCTCCTGCCGTGCCGTCGGAGCGGATCGCCCCACAAGCACAAGACGTGCCGCGTAGCGTTCCGCGAGATACTCAGCAAACAGCAGACCCAAGCCACCCATTCCTCCCGTTATGAGATAGACGCCGCCGTGCTTCAGGGGCGAATTCACAACAGAGGTGTCGGCGACTTCGATCGGAGCGATCTGCTTGACGAATCGCACTCGACCCCGTCCCGGGGATTGGAGGCGATAGTGGATATCTTCGACGGCAGGACGCGCATCGTCGAACTCCCGCATCAACATCGCGATCTCGTCTTCGATGGACAACCTGTCGTCTTCAAGGCGATCGATGGCAATGATCTTGCCGCTGAACATCGGCTGTTCCAGGGCCAGAGTCCTGAGAAAACCTCCGAGCGCTTGATGTTGTGGCACCGGCATGGCGCGGTCGGAATCGAATACGCAAATTATCCGCGATGCATGTTTCGCAGCGATGAGCGCCTTTGACGTGTGCAACAAGGCGAGCACGTTGCCGAACAGATCAGTCGCGGCGATGTTCTGCAATCCGATCGCATCCGCATCTGCATCTGCATCTGCATCCGCACATCGGAGCAGAATCGAGGATGGCAGCAACTCCCGACTGCGCAAGGATGACACCACCCGCTGAAAGTCTTCCTCTTCGTGCGCTCGCACTTCGAATTCGGTCGGGCCGATCTCTTTGAAGACATTCGAGAATCTGACCCAAACGACGGGCGCATCGTGCGATATGCCGGCGCGAAGTTCGGTCAGGCCACGGTAGAGGGCGTCGGTGCCGCCCAACAGGAGAATCGGCCCGCCGCGCTGAGGCGACGTGACCTGGCAATCCAGCGGCTGATGAAACCAGCGGCATCCATAATGCATGCGCTTGACGGTTTCGACCGCGACCGATGTATCGATGACCTGAGGTACGGGAGTCATCGCCTGGCCGCCGGCCCCGATCGGCGTTGTTTCGATCCAGTAGCGCTGCTTGTTGAACGGGTATGCAGGCAAGGACACGCGCCTTGGCGCACCGCGCACATGCGACAGCGTCCAATCGATTTCGATCCCCATGATCCAGAACCGCGCGAGTCTGGTCAGGTCGCGGGATGACGCCAGCTCCCGCATGAACGCGGCTCCCGTATGCCCATCGATCAATCGATCGGCGTATTGCTGGGTTTCGTTGATATTTCCGTACATCACATGATCTTCATCGTCGTCATTCACGACCGGCGATGAACCATCCACGGATCCCATTTCGGCGACCCACCGCCTGAGACTGGCGGCGAACGCATGCAGATCCGTCGCGATGATCGCCAGCCGCGCGATCATCGGTGTTCTGCCGGCCTGCAGCGTAAATGCGACATCCTGAGCAGACAGGCCGTTGTTGCGATCGATGAAGTCGGCCATACGCTTCGCTTGGCGGACCAGCGTCCTGCTGTCGCGCGCGGAGAGAATGAATGCTTGCGGTTCGGTCGTAGCGGGACGATCCTGCGGCCGTGAATCGATGTGTTCTTCCAGAATCAGATGCGCGTTGGAACCACCGGCGCCGAAGGAGCTTACGCCGCTGCGGCGCGGATGGTTTTCTTGGCGAAGCCAAGGCCCCAGCCGGGTTTGCACGTGGAACGGAGACTCGGCGAAATCGATGTTCGGATTCAGCTCCTCCGCATGCAGCGATGGCACAAGCTGATCGTGTTTGAGCTGCAACAGCACCTTGGTCACCGCTGCAATGCCGGCTGCGGATTCCAGATGTCCGATGTTCGATTTCACCGACCCGATC
>JANLSB010000526.1:0-4977 GCA_031362125.1 Lysobacterales bacterium
TGCAGGATCGGGCACCACAGCCAGCGGCTCAGCGGCACCACGCGGTAATCGTGGAGGAATTCGGCCAGATAACGGCGCACCGCGGATGCGGTGGGCGCATCGGGCGTACCGAGATTGACGACAAGGACGGCGGACGTGGAAGCCGCTGCTGTAGGCATGGAAGTCATGCGCATAGAATGACAGCTGGCGGAGTCAGCGTCAGCGCGAAGATCGCGGCATCCGTCCCAGACTGGCGCGGTTCATGGCCTCGGTACTACGCTCGGCGCCAACCCCCGCATTGGAGACGCCTCGTCCATGTCGTACCGCATGCGCATCACCGCACTGTCCCTCGCGCTGTCGCTGGCTTTCGCTGCCGCCGCGAACGCCGGGCCCCGCGAAGACGCCCGGGCCGATAACGCTGTTCGCGTGCTGACGGAAATCCAGGCGATTCCGGAATCCTCGATCCCCGACAAATTGCTGGATGAAGCCAAGGCGATCGTGATCGTGCCCGACACCATCAAGGCCGGGCTGATCCTGGGCGGCCGTCGCGGCCACGGCGTGCTGGCGGTGCGCACCGCTGACGGCGGCTGGTCGAATCCCGGTTTCGTCACCCTCACCGGCGGCAGCATTGGCTTCCAGGTCGGCGTTCAGTCTGCAGACGTGGTGCTGGTGTTCCGCAGCGAGCGCGGGCTCGATTCGATCGTCAACGGCAAATTCACCCTCGGCGCCGATGCCGGCGTCGCCGCAGGACCGATGGGCCGTAATGCTGCAGCCGCCACCGACGGCCAGATGAAGGCCGAAATCTGGTCGTGGTCGCGCGCCCGCGGCCTGTTCGCCGGTGTCGCCCTCGATGGCGCGGTGCTGTCGATGGACGACAAGGCCAATGAAGCCGTCTACGGTCAGGACACCACGCCGCGGATGATTCTCGAGGGCCGAGCAGAGCAGGAACCGTCGCCGGCCATCGCCGCGTTCCGCAGCCGTCTGGCCGAAGCGAGCGCCTCGGCACGCGCGGCACGCACGGACGACGCGGCGCCAGCCACCACACCAGCGACCGCCACCCAGCCGAACGAGGCAACACCCGCCACGGTCGATGTGCCGCCTCAACCATTCCAGCAGGTCGAAAATCCTGCGACGGTCGAAGCGCTGCCTGTCACGCCGTAATCGGTTTCTGGCGGTTCCGCGACCGCGTTCAGGGCCACGACGCAGCGACTGCGGTATCCTGCCAGCCCCTCTTTCACATCTAGGCGGAATCGCCATGGGCAGCTGGAGTATCTGGCACTGGCTCGTTGTACTGGTCATCGTGGTGCTGGTATTCGGCACCAAGCGCTTGACCGGCGGCGCCAAGGACGTGGGCAACGCAGTCAAGGAATTCAAGAAAGGCATGCGCGACGACGACGAAAAGCCGGCGCAGCTGAACGACCAGTCGAAGCAAGAGTCTTCGAGCGAGTCGCAGCGCAGCGACGACAACGTCCAGCGCTGACGTTCGCAAAGGAGCCGGCCGCCACGGCCGGCTCCGCGACGCATCCTTCGCCTACGCACCATGTTCGATATCGGGTTTTCCGAACTTTTCATGATCGCGATCGTCGCCCTGGTGGTGCTCGGTCCCGAGCGCCTGCCCAAGGCCGCGCGCTTCGCCGGGCTGTGGGTGCGCCGAGCCCGAGCCCAGTGGTATTCGGTGAAGAGCGAGCTGGAACGCGAAATCGCGTCCGAAGAACTGCAGCGCACCATACGCGACACCCGCCAGGCGGTGACCGACATCGGCGCCGACATGCGCGCGGCGGAGGCCGAGGCGCGGCGCGAGTTCGACACGATGCAGGCGCAGATCGAACGCGGTGCCGCGCAAGATCCCGACGGCAACACGGCGCTGATCGACAGCGAGGACCGGGCACTGCTCGGCAACGACGTCGCCGTTGATGCGACCGATGCGAACGTTGCCGATCAAAGCAGCGCCGACGGGAGCAGCGATGTCCGGCGATGACAGCGATCTGGACCCGGACGCGTTCGACAGCGCCGAAATCGGGCTGTTCGCCCATCTGATCGAACTGCGCGCACGGCTGATCCGCGCCCTTGCCGGCCTGTTGCTGGTGTTCGTCTGCCTGCTGCCGTTCGCGAACAGACTCTATGGCTGGTTCGCACAACCGCTGTTGGACAAGCTGCCCGAGGGCGGCCAGCTGATCGCGGTGGAAGTGGCCTCGCCGTTCTTCGCGCCGCTGAAACTCGCATTCTTCGTCGCGATTTTCACGGTGATGCCGTGGCTGCTGTATCAGGCCTGGGCCTTCGTGGCGCCCGGCCTCTACAAGCGCGAGAAGCGGCTGGCGTTGCCGCTGCTGGCCTCGGCGCTGGTGCTGTTCTACAGCGGCTGCGCATTCGCGTTTTTCGTGGTACTGCCGTCGGTGTTCGGCTTCCTCGCCAAAGTCACGCCCACCGGTGTGGCGATGATGACCGACATCAATGCCTATCTCGATTTCGTGCTGGTGATCTTCCTCGCCTTCGGCATCAGCTTCGAGCTTCCGGTCGCGCTGGTCATCCTGGTGATGCTGGGCTGGGTCACGCCGAAGCAGCTGTCGGAATGGCGCGGCTACGCGATCGTCGGCATTTTCATCGTCGCTGCCGTCATCACTCCGCCGGACGTGATCTCGCAGCTGCTGCTGGCGATCCCGATGTGCCTGCTGTACGAAGCGGGGATTATTGCGGCGAAGCTGGTGGGGCGGACGCGTGGCGCCGAGCGCTGAGCGCGCCGCCGACTTGAATCCAATCTCGCTTCGAGAAGCTTAGGACTTCACATTGACGAAACGGTTTCGGGTGTTGGTGGGTCATAGTGTGCCGGTAAGGCCTGGAACCTTTTTCGCGCTGGTGCGCGAGTGCCTTTCTTTGGCGCAAAGAAAGGCACCAAAGAAAACATTCAGGTCCCATTCGAAACTGCCAACTGGATTGTAGCCGGGATTTTTCGATGAGACATCCATGTCTCATCGAAAAACGATGCACCTCCTGTGCATCGCCCTCCGGGTCTACTATCTTGGTCCGACGGTGCGGCCGTTTGGATACTGATGGGACGAAAAAGTTTCCAGGCATTCACACACAAAGCATACGTGTCGTTGCCAGACAACCTTTAATCAATATAGATGAAACGCCGATCAATGCGGCGGAACGATTGATCGCAGTCCAACAGATGGCAATCGCCCCAACGATCTTGCAGATGTAGTCCACTATCTCTTGATTAGAGACCCGGAGGGCGGCGCACAGGACGTGCGCCGTTTTTCGATGAGACATGGATGTCTCATCGAAAAATCCCAGCTTCGCCTCAGACGGCAGGTTTGAATTGGACTTGGAATGTTTTCTTTGGTTACTTTCTTAACTCGCGCCTACGGCGCTCGCCCTTCGGGCCGGCTTCGCCGTTCGCGCCGCAAGCGGCGCAGTGCGCCAAAGAAAGTAACTCGCGCACCAGCGCGAAAATGGTTCCAGGCTTTACCGGCACACCATGATGACCATCATCCAAAAAAACGTAGAGTTCGGAAATTGTGAAACAAGGCGAAGATCAAACAAAGACGCCGGCTTTCGCCGGCGTCTTGCTTCAAAGCCAAATGCTCGAGGCTGAAGCCGCTCCTACTGGGTGATGTCCACATCCTTCGTCTCTCGCAGGAACAGCGTGCCGATCACGAAGGTCATCGACGCGATGATGATCGGGTACCACAGGCCCTGATACATGTTGCCGCTACCGGCGACCAGTGCGAAAGCGATGGTCGGCAGGAAGCCGCCGAACCAGCCGTTGCCGATGTGATACGGCAGACTCATCGATGTGTAACGGATGCGGGTCGGGAACAGTTCGACCAGCCATGCTGCGATCGGGCCGTAGACCATGGTCACGTAGATGACCAGAACGGTGAGGATCAGCAGCACCATCGGCTTGTTGATGCGCGCCGGGTCCGCTTTCTCGGGATAGCCGGCGCCGGCAAGCGCGGCTTTCAGACTGCCCACAAAAGCCTCGCTTTTGGCTTTGCCCTCTTCCTTGCTCAAGCCCGCGCCTTCATACGCGCCCACCGGCGTGTCGCCGATGTTGACCTGCGCGACGCTGCCTGCGGGCGCAGCGGTGATGGTATAGGGAACACCCGCTTTGGCCAGTGCGGCTGTCGCGATGTCGCAGGAGTTGTTGAACACTTTCTTGCCCACCGGATCGAACTGGAACGAACAGGTGTCCGGATCGGCGACAACCACTGCCGGTGCACGCGAACGCGCTTCGTCGATCGCGGGATTGGCGTAATGGGTCAGCGCCTTGAACAGCGGAAAATAGGTGAGCGCAGCGAGCAGGCAGCCGGTCATGATGATGCCCTTGCGACCGATCTTGTCCGACAGCCATCCGAACACGACGAAGAAGGGCGTGCCCAGCAACAGTGCGGCGGCGATCAGCAGCCAGGTGGTGGTGGCATCGACCTTCAACGACTGGGTCAGGAAGTACATCGCGTAGAACTGACCGGCGTACCACACCACAGCCTGGCCCGCGGTGGCGCCGAACAGCGCCAGCACCACAATCCGGCCGTTCTTGCTGAAGAAGCTCTCGGTGATCGGTGCCTTCGATCCTTTGCCTTCAGCCTTCATCTGCACGAACGCCGGCGACTCATGCAGCTGCATGCGGATCCACACCGAGACGCCGAGGAGGATGATCGACAGCAGGAACGGAATCCGCCAGCCCCAGGCTTCGAACGCTTCGGTACCCACGTACGTGCGCACGCCCAGAATCACCAGCAGCGACAGGAGCAGACCGATGGTCGCGGTGGTCTGGATGAAGCTGGTGTAGAGGCCGCGCTTGCCGTTCGGCGCATGTTCGGCCACGTAGGTCGCGGCACCGCCGTACTCCCCGCCCAGCGCAAGACCCTGCAACAACCGCAGTGCGATCAGGATCACCGGGGCGGCGAAACCGATACTGGCGTAGTTGGGCAGGACGCCGACCAGGAACGTCGATATGCCCATGATCACGATGGTAACCAGGAAGGTGTACTTGCG
>JANLSB010000549.1:0-3567 GCA_031362125.1 Lysobacterales bacterium
CCCGGCAGGCACCAGTCCGCCGAAGCGGAGAATGAGGTCCGACAGTCGTGACTCGCGGGGGTTGAGCAGGCTGGTCCACCATTCCAGGGTAAGTCTGGGCAGCGCCGAGGCCCTGCGCAGATATTCGAAGACCGCCGGACGCAGGAAGGTTTCCGGCCGGAAGCGCACATCGTCGCTTTCTCCAGTGATGAAGATCCGGCACATCTCAGCGGTCGATATGCGGTTGACGAGCCCAGCGGCGAGAAACGCGCCGCTGCTCACGCCGACATAACAGTCCATGCGGGTCAGATCGATCCCGTCGAGTGCGTCGTCGAGGGCGCGCAGTGCGCCAAGCTCGTACATCGCACCGATCGGACCACCGCCCGCGATGGCGAGACCGATGCGCGCGGTGGACGGGGCTGGAGTACGGACATTCGGCTTGTGCTTGCCGGATTTGGCTTGAACGGGTCGGTTGGCGGCGTGAAGTGAGAGCATGCAGAAGGCACTTGGGGAACTTGCCGAGTGTAGCCGAACGGCGCGTTTGCGGCGCTTGCACGATGGTCGCATGGCGCGCGATACCCCCGCATTCCGTTCAAGCCATTGATTCAACAAATGAATCCATGTCGGGGTGATTGACTTCGGCGCATGCCGTCTTGATCGGGCTTGCCGTGGGCACGCGCGACGCCGATGATCCACGCCAATGAAAATCGTCACCCCAGATCTGACCCATGGCCGGCGACGGCTCGACAAGCGGGCATTGAGCGTACTGCTGGCGCGCAGATTGGCCTGGCATCAGGAAGTGCATGATCCTGTGCGTGAACCGCGCAACGGTTTGCGTTGGCTGCCCGAGCTGCGACGCTGGCAGGCGGCGCGTCTGGCGGCGAGTTTCGAAGGTTTCATGCAGGATCCGAAGCGCAAACCGGCGGCCGAGTTTTTTCTGACCGACCTTTACGGCGATCGTGATTTCAGCCGCCGCGATTCCGATATCGCCCGAGTTGCAGGAAAAATGCAGCGGCTGTTGCCGCAGACACTGCTGGAGACGCTGGCGGACGCGATCGAGTTGGGTGTGCTGAGCCATGCGTTCGATCTGCGTATGGCTGAAGCCCTGGAGCACCTCGCCCCCAAACGCAAAGTGCTGGACGACGAGCTGTATGGCCGCGCCTATCGCGAAGTCGGACTGCTGCGGCTGCGCGCGCATCAGGTCGATCTGATCGTCGTTGCCGGCTACGGTCTGGGCCACGCCTTGCGCACGCGCGGGGTCGCGACCCTACTGGGTGTGCTGCGCGGACCGGCGCGTGCCGCTGGCTTTGGCGAACTGCAGTCGTTTCTGGAGCGGGGGTTCGGGGCCTACGCCAAGCTCGACGACGTGGCTGACTTCATCGCCGATATCGAACGCAGCGAGCGTGAAGTCGCGCGCCGACTGTTCGCCGGCCACCCGGAACCCTTCGCGCCATTGCCCGATGCGCATGCAGACTCACTCGCGACCCAAAAGCCGATTCGTAGTCGCTGATAAAGATCTGCAACAGCGGTCTCCCGGCTTGGCCAAGCCATGGCTGTTGAAAGCCTCGGGGATGACGGCGCTCTGTGGTGTTGAATCGCGATCAGCTGAAGCGTTCGTCCAGAACTCGACGGATTTCGTTCTCGATCGGACCCTTGAAGGCCGATACCAGAAAACCGAGTTTGGCTGTGACGTGCAGGGATTTCCGTGCCAGCGCGATCTTGCCGTCGACCCCGGAACGCTTGAAGTGCAGGTCATCGCCTTCCCATGAGTATTCGAAGTCGAACCGCTCCGCGAGCTTTTCCGCGACTTCTTCGACGGCCTTGCGCGCTTTCGCATGCGGCAAGGAGTGCGAATGACGGATATCGATGGACATGGGCGTCTCCCAGGAGGATGGCCGGTATTGTGCGCACTGCTGGCTCCACTTCCAAGACCTGCCATGCGGAGCACGGGCAGGTTGTTGAAAAACGCACAGCGTATGCATTCTTCAAGTCACGAGTCCGGTACATGCCCGGACTCGCTCCCGACGAATCAATCGCTTACCCGCTTGTTTCATTGGCGCGGCCTTCCTTGGCCGCGTTTGCAGGCTGTTTTTCGACAGCCTGCCAGGCTGTGAACCCGTCGCTGGAAAGCCATGCTAGATTGCGGCGGCATGGAAAGTCTCAAACTTCGATTCCCCGAGCATCATCATCCGGAAATGCCGCTTGATGCGGGCGTCCACGCCATCGGTCGCATCGGCGACACGGTCGGTCTGGTGTCCGATCAGGATGCGCCCTCGATCCGTCTGTTCGTCGATCGCCGCGGCGTGTGGATGACGGTGGCGGACGGCGCGCGCGGTATCCATGTCAATGGCCGCCCTGTACAACGCATGGCGATGCTGCGGTTGGGTGATGCGATCTATCTCGACGGTGTCGAAATGCTGTTGGTATCTTCGCGTGCGGTTCCGGCGTTGCCGGATGCCCTGCGACACGTGCCCGGCGACTTCCGCGGGGATTGCAGGGTGGTCGTCCGCGGCGTCGGCGGCCGCCACCACGGCCGCAGCTTCACCCTTGAAGCCCCGCGTCTTGTCGGCCGCAGCGATGAGGCTGATATCCGTATCGATGATCCGGCGTTCGCCGAGCGCCACGCGCGGATCGAAATGATTGGCAACCAAGTGGTGCTCCGAGACCTCGGCAGCGGCGATGGCAGCATCGTCAACGGCGACGCAGTGCACGACGCGCTGCTTTCGCCGGGCGACCAGATCGTGTTCGATGTTCATCACCGTTTCGTGATCGAAGCCCCGGCCAGCAGTACGATGCTGTTGACCCGGGCCGCTGCCGACAACGAGAACGCGAGCGAAACAATTCAGACTTCGCATGATCAGGGCCGCAGACTGCCTTGGCTGCTGGTGGCCGCCGCGCTGCTGGGGGCGGCGATCACTGCGCTACTGCTTTTGGGCGGCGACTGAGCGCACTGTCGCCATGCTACGTTTTTGTCGCCATTTCCAGACCCGCCAGCCGAGCAGAGCGGCGAGGATTCCGGCGTACAGCGCCGGTTCGCGGATGTCGGATTTCACCAGCCACCAGAAATGCAGCACGGCGAAGATACCGACGGCATAGACCAGCTTGTGCAACTGGCCCCAGCGCCGGCCGAGCCGGCGCATCCAGCCCTGGTTCGACGTGATCGCCAGCGGTACCAGCAGCAGCCAGGCGGCGAAGCCGACGGTGATGTAGGGCCGCTTCACGATCTCTTCGAAGATCTGCAGCCAGTAGCCGCGCAGATCGAGTCCCAGATACGCCGCGAAATGCAGGGTGGCATAGGCGAAGGCGTACAGCCCGAGCATCCGCCGGAAGCGGATCAGCACCGCTTGCCCGGTGAGCTGCCGCAGTGGCGTGACCGCGAGTGTGATCATCAGCAACCGCAGCGCCCACAGACCGAGTCGATGTTCGACCTCTGCCACGGGATCGGCGCCGAGCGCATCGCTGCCGGTCCTGAACACGTCCCAGAACTGCCAGGCGAGGATCGCCAGCGGAGTCAGGCACAGCGCGTGGACAAGCGTTTTGGCGGCGAGGAGGCGGGGGGAGGTTTTGGGCATGCAGGCCGGAATCTGT
>JANLSB010000330.1:0-3328 GCA_031362125.1 Lysobacterales bacterium
CCTGCTGCAGGTCATGGACCGCGGTGTGTTGACCGATACCAACGGTCGCGAGGCCAATTTCCGTAACGTGATCGTTGTGATGACTACCAATGCCGGTGCCGCCCAAGCGGCCCGTCGCTCCATCGGTTTCACCAAGCAGGACCACAGCACCGATGCGATGGAGATCCTCCGCCGCAGTTTCAGCCCGGAGTTCCGCAACCGGCTCGATGCGGTGGTGCAGTTCCAGGCACTGGGCTTCGACCATATCCTGCGCGTGGTCGACAAGTTCCTGATCGAGCTGGAAGCGTTGCTCCACGACAAGAATGTCTCATTGTCGGCAACTCCGGCCGCGCGCGACTGGCTGGCCGAGCACGGTTTCGACCCGCTGATGGGCGCACGCCCGATGTCGCGGGTCATCCAGGACAAGGTCAAGCGTCCACTGGCGGACGAATTGCTGTTCGGCAAACTGATGGGGGGCGGTCGGGTATCGATCGATGTTCGCGACGACGAGCTGATGGTCGACACACAACCCGAACCTGAAAAAATGCTGCCAGCGACTGTCGAATAAGCCCCGACAATCCCCGAACGCAATAAGGCGGCCATTGGCCGCCTTATCTTTCAGTGTGTTGCAGGAGTTACTTCATGCGATATGTGATACGACCTTTGGTCAGGTCATAAGGAGTCATTTCGACTTTGACCTTGTCGCCGGTGAGGATGCGGATGTAGTTCTTGCGCATGCGCCCGGAGATGTGGGCAATGATCTCGTGGCCGTTCTCGAGTTTCACCCGGAACATCGTGTTCGGGAGGGTCTCGGAGACCGTACCTTCAAATTCTATGACGTCGTCTTTCGCCATGCGCCTTGGGCTGCCGTTGAGGTCGGGCACAAAGGCCCAACGAAGCCGCGCATTCTGCCACGCAACGGCCTCAACCGCAAAGAAAGCGTTCGCTTCATGCCAGATCAGACAGCATCAGAGCTCCGAACGTCGACGTCCACGGGCCGATCAAACCGACTTGCGTCACCCTCGCGGCGACTTCACCCAGGAACCGATCGCGCGGCCATGTTTCGGCGCCGCTGCGCAGCAGATGTGGATTTTCGACCTGGGCATCGATCAGCGACCACCCCCAGCCGGACAGCAGGTTGGCGAGGGCGGCCAGTGCCGCCTTGGAGCCGCCGGACACAAGGCTGGCCATGCTTTCGCCGAAAAACATTCGGCCGATAGCGACACCATAGATGGCGCCGACCAATCGACCGGCGCTGTCGAAAACCTCGACGCTGTGCGCGTGCCCGAGTTGGTGCAGGACGAGATAGGCATCGCGCATTTCACCTGTGATCCAGGTTCCGCGCTGACCAGGTCGAGGTGTATCGGCGCAGGCGTCCAGCACTTCGGCGAATCGGGTGTCGGCCCGTGCGACCCAGCCGCTGCTGCGCAACTGCCTGCGGAAACGACGCGAGAGGTGGACCGCATCGGTGCGGAAGACGGTCCGGGGGTCCGGCGACCACCACAAGATCGGCTGATCGTCCGAGTACCAGGGGAAGATTCCGTGTCGGTAGGCATTGAGCAGCCGGTTCGGACTGAGGTCGCCACCCGCCGCCAACAACCCGTCTGGATCCCGCAATGCGGTCTCCACCGGCGGGAACGGTGCGTCCGGATCGGGCGACAGCCAGGGCAGGCGCAGACTCATCCGCCGTCGTCCGCAGTGGCCCGGAACGGTGAGTGCGAGGCGAGCTGTGCGGCATAACGCTGGACCGCGACGGCTTCTTCCTGGCACCAGCGCGACAAAGGCGCGGCGAAATCCGGGTCGACGACCCAGTGCCGGCTACATACGAAGGTCGGCAGGAAACCGCGATCGATCTTGTGCTCGCCCTGCGCGCCGGGCTCGAATCGGGTCAGGCCTTCGCGAAGACAGTAATCCAGACCCTGGTAGTAACAGGTTTCGAAATGCAGGCCGGGCAGGGTACGCATGGCGCCCCAGTACCGCCCGTACAGCGTATCGCCGCCGCGCAGGCACAGTGCCCCGGCGATCGTCTCGCCGGCATGGTCGGCGAGGATCAACACCAGCTGACGCGGCATCGCGTGCGCCAGATGACGCAGGAACTCGAGCGTGATCGCAGGCGAGTTGCCGTAGTCGGCAAACGTCTGCAGGTAGAACCTGTGCATCGCGGCGAGATCGGACTCGTTGGCTTCGTCACCGTGAAGGGTGCGGAACGTCGCGCCGCTGCGGACGACCTTCGCACGCTCCTGGCGGATGTTCTTGCGGTGCTTGTGGTCCATCGCGCCGATGAAATCGTCGAAACTGCGCCAGCCCGCGGCGTTGTGCCAGTGATATTGCACATCGATCCGCCGCAGCCAGCCTGGAACCGAATCGAAGGCGGCATCGTCGTTGGCATCGAGGAAGTTCACGTGCGCGGACGATGCACCCATCCCGGGCGTGACTTGCGCGATGCAGTCGATCAGCTGTCGCCGCGCATCGGCGTCGCGTGCGAGCAGTCGTGGCCCGGTCACCGGCGAATAGGGCACCGCACACAGCCATTTCGGGTAGTACTCGCGCCCGTAGTGCGCGTACGCCCGCGCCCAGGCGTGATCGAAGACGAATTCGCCGTGCGAGTTGCTTTTCAGATAGCCGGGCGCCGCCGCGACCAGCGCGGCATCGTCCCAGAGCGTGATGTGATGCGGTGTCCAGCCCCAGCCGTCGCGCAGACAGCCGTGTTCTTCGAGGCCCGAGAGAAACGCATGGCTCACGAACGGATTGCGGCCGTCGTGGAGAGCATCCCATGCCTGGGAAGGCACATCACGAAGTGAAGACAGCAAGCGAACGGTCATTCGCGCGGCGGAGAGCGATACACGTCGGGATCGTGCTTCTGCATGTGCCGCTCGGGCTGCGACAGCGGCACGAAACCGGATTGCGCGTACAGCGGCTGCATGTCGCGGGTGACCAGATGCCAGCGCCGCAGGCCCTGCAGACGGGGATCGGCCATCAGCGCATCGATGATCGTGCGCCCGTAGCCTTGCCCGCGATACTCTGGCAAGACGAAGACATCGGCAAGGTACGCGAAGGTTGCCTGATCGGTCACCGCGCGCGCGAACGCGATCTGACGCCCATCAAGATGGCCGCTGCGGCAGATCGAGTTGCGTAGGGCGCGTTCGAGCGTTTCCAGCGGAATGCCGGCGGCCCAGTACGACTCGCCGGACAGGAAGCCGTGGATCAGCGCGAGATCGAGATCGTCGAAGTCGGTGCTGACCTTCAGCATCGCTCAGCCTTCCTTATCGAGGAACTTCTCCGCGTCCAGCGCGGCCATGCAACCGAAGCCGGCCGAGGTGATCGCCTGGCGATAGACCTGATCGGCGAC
>JANLSB010000607.1:0-3793 GCA_031362125.1 Lysobacterales bacterium
GCCGGTGCTGCTGTCGGTCGCGGTGATGCTGAAGTTGAACGTGCCCAGCGCGCTCGGCGTGCCGGTGATGGCGCCGGTCGCGGTGTTCAGGGTCAGACCGCCCGGCAGCGCGCCGGTGGTCACCGCGTAGGCGTAGGGCGAAGTACCGCCCGAGGCCGGGGTGATCGCAGCCGAATACGCCGCGCCCAGCGTGCCGCCGGCCATCGCGGTTGCCGGCAATGCGATCGTCGGCGGCGCGATGACCAGCGTGTACGTCTGGGTGCCCGCGAACGGACCCGGGAACGGGCTGCTGTCGGTGGCGGTGACGGTGACGTTGAAGGTACCGCCTGCAGTCGGCGTGCCGCTGAGGACGCCGCCCGAGGTCAGCGTCAAACCAGCCGGCAACGCACCCGCAGTGACCGTGAAGCCGTAGGGCGAGACACCGCCGCTGGCAGTGATGGTCTGGCTGTACGCCGTCGCTACGGCGCCGGCGGGCAGCGACGCCGGGCTGATCGTGACCGGCACGTCATCATTGGTGATGGTGCCCAGACCCTGGTTGTCGGAGATGGTGGCGTTGGTCGCACCGCTGAGATTGACGAAGAAGGTCTCGTTCGCCTCAGGCACGGTTTCGCCGATCACCGGCACCGTGATGGTGCGGGTCGTCTGGCCCGGTGTGAAGGTCAGGGTGCCACTGGTGTTGGTGTAGTCGGCCGGCTGCGTCGCGGTGCCGTCGGCAGTCGCGTAGTTCACGCCCACGGACTGGCCGCTGGCGGCGCTGAGGGTCACCGTGAACACCGCATTGACGGTGCCGGCATTGCCTTCGGTCACTGTCACGTCGTTGATGGAGAGCGACGGCAACGGATCGTCGTTGGTGATCGTGCCCACGCCCTGGCCATCAACCACGACCGCATTGAGCACGTTGGTGACGTTGACGAAGAAGGTCTCATTCGGCTCGTTCAGCGTGTCGCCGTTGACCTGCACGGTGAAGGTGTAGGTGCTGCTGCCGGCCGGGATGGTCTGGGCTGTTAGCGTGTTGGCAACGTAATCGACACCCGCCGTGGCGGAGCCGTTGGCGGTGGCGATGTCGAACGTCACGCCACCCGGACCGGCCGGTGCGCTCAAACTCACCGTGAAGGTAAAGTTGGTGAGGCCGGCGTTGCCTTCGTTGGCGGTGACATCGTTGATCGTCAGGTTCGGCAGATCGTCGTTGGTGATCGTACCGATGATGCTGGCCGGCGAGCCGACGGTGTAGCCGGTGCCGACGGCGAGCGTGATGATCACTGTCTCGTCGCTTTCGATAGCGGTATCGGCGGTCGGGTTGACGGTGATCGTGCCGTTGGTGTTGCCGGCCGGGATGACCAGCGGCGAGGTCACGGTCGCGTAGTCGGTGCCGTTGGTGGCGGTGCCCGCGACGGTGAAGTTCACCGAAGTCGGCGTCAATGCAGCCTGATTGAGGGTGACGGTGTAGACCAGATTCGCTGCGCCGTCTTCGAGGACGCTGACCGGCGCCACCGAGATGGACGCGAACGGCACATCATCATTGAGGATGGTGCCGGTGGCACTGGCCGGCGCACCGACGGTGTAGCCGGTACCGGCGGCGACTGTGAGGATCACGGTTTCGTCGGCTTCGACGGTGCCGTCGACGCTCGGGTTGATGACGATCGTGGCAGTGGTCGCGCCGGACGGGATGGTCACGGTGGGGACGTTGCCGGTGTAGTCGGTGCCGGCCGTCGCGGTGCCGGTGGTGGTGATGTTGACCGTCGTCGGCGAGGAGATGTTGAGGCTGCGGGTAACGGTATAGGTCAGATTGGTCGCGCCGTCTTCACTGACGCTGGCCGGGGCGACCGCGATGGACACGGACGGCGGCGGGCTGACGGTGAGCGTGTAGGGTTCGAGTTCGAAATAGCTGCCCGGGCCGGTGCTGGCATCGGTGACGCGCAGGGTGACCGGGTAGTTGCCGGGTGCCGCAGCCGTGGTGCCGCTGACCACGCCTGCGCTGGAGACGCTGATACCGGCGGGGAAGGTGCCGGTTTCGAGCAGATAGGTATGCGGGGCGACGCCGCCGGTGGTGGACAGGGTCTGCGAGAAGGCGACACTCTGGATCGCGGTGCCGGTAGCCGCCACGAGGGCCAACGAAGGATTCTGCACCGTGCCGGTGTAGCCCTTGTCGACGAACTGTGCGGTGGGCGTGGTGGCGTCTGTCGAACGGACGGTGAAGGTATAGCCGCCGCGCTGTGTGGGCGTACCGCTAAGCACGCCTCCGCTGGTCAGGCTGAGGCCGACCGGCAGGGTGCCGCTCTGCAGGGCATAGGAGTAGGGGGCCAGGCCACCGCTTGAGGTCAGGGTCTGCGAGAACGCGGTGCCGGCGGTCAGCGTTGGCAAGGTCGCCGGAAGAACCGTGATCGGCGAGGACGGCGCGCTGATGGTAATGTTGATGCGCACCGTGCCCAGATCGTTGTCTTCGAGCCAGACGACGTCGCTGCCACCGCCGCCGGGCGTGGTGCCGTTGTGCGCGTAGTTGACGAACTGGGTGCCGCCGCCGTTCGGACCGATGGTCACAGTGCCGTGCGCGGCGAAGGGGGCGATCGGGCCGCTCATGCCGCCATCGAAGGGTCCGTCGCAGGTGCTGACGTTGACCGCGACCGTGGCGCCCCAGGAGACGGTGGCGGTCAACGGCGTCGGGCAGTAGGTCGAGGTCTGGGCCGAGGCCAGCGTGGGCCAAACCATGCCGAGGCAGAGAAGCCAAGCCATCAGGCTGAAAACCGTGAAACGGCCGTTACGGCGACCGGGCTGCTTCGAAAGCGTTTGCATGTCCCTATTTCCCCTGATGGCGGCCACGAACGGTCAGGCCGGTAGCGATCCGCGTGCTGTCTTTGTCGAACGTCGTTTCCGGTCTCCGGGGGCCAGCCCGGATGCTGGTAACGCCTGAACCCTATTGGAACAGGATTGGCCCGGCAGCGGAAGGGGCGAGCGCGCCGGCCGAAGAACTGCGCCCGGTCGCATACGGCAAGGTCAGGTTTCGATAGCTCTTGTGGGATCGCCGGTTCAGGTTCAGAGTAATCCGGCGCGGCGCACGAGGCGTCGCGCCAACCATCCAAGGGGAGGATAGCGATGAGCGAATTCTTCATCGGTCAGATCATGATGACCGGCTTCAACTTCGCGCCGAAATTCTGGGCGCAATGCAACGGGCAGTTGCTGCCCATCAACCAGAACCAGGCCCTGTTCTCGCTATTGGGAACACAGTACGGGGGCAACGGCACCACCAACTTCGCGCTGCCGAACCTGCAAAGCCGCACGCCGATCGGCTATGCGTCGTCGGTGGATCCGGGCTGGCAGCCGCCGGCGGTACAGATCGGTCAGGCCGCAGGCGTCGAAAACGTCACCCTGCTGAGCGGCAACCTGCCGTCGCACACCCATGCGGTGAACGCGTCGACCAGCAACGGCGACAACCGCATTCCGTCGAACCGCGTTTTCGCCACGAGCAACATTGCCAGCGGAACGGCGATTTCGATCTACTCGGCATCGACCGGACCCGCGGTGCCGCTCAATCCGGCCACAGTCGCGCCGGCCGGCGGCAACCAACCGCATCCGAACCTGCAGCCCTACAGCGTGATCAATTTCTGCGTCGCGCTGAGCGGCATCTTCCCGTCGCGCAACTGAGCGCGACCACCCTCTTGACCCGGCTCGGGCGCGCTGCGCGTCCCGACCTGTACGACTTTCGGAGCGAAGTCCCATGAGTACACCCTATATCGGCGAGATCCGCATGTTCGGTTTCGGCACCCGCGGCGCGCCCAACGGTTGGCAGGGCTGCGAT
>JANLSB010000619.1:0-2880 GCA_031362125.1 Lysobacterales bacterium
GATGGTCTGAAATCGCCGGAAAAGCACTCGTCCCGGCAAAATCGGCGGCTCATAAAGACTATGTACGTACCAAGACGGAGCGTTCTCTGAATCGAGCACGCGAGGCGCGAGGCGATCATGCTAAGTCCGACAGGCTGCTAGTGCGTCACGTGGATTGATCGCGATCGATCACCAGCCAGTAGTGCGCGCCAGTTGCGATTGCGGGCTACGGCGAAGCCCGGCTGGAAACGCAGCCCCCGTCGTACCAGTCCGGTTTGGAGTCTGCGGTCGGCGGCGGTGCTTTCCGCGTCGTTGCCGGAAGCGCCTCGTCGAGTTCATGGGCATGCTCGCCGATATGGACCGGCCGCCAGCGGCCATCCAACTCCTACCTGCACTCGGCCGCAATGTAGATGGAGGGCAAGGTCGCGATTTGGGAAACGGAAGGTCCACCGGTCACGTAACGCTCCAACAACAGATTCACCAAGACTATGGATATGGCTGCAGTGGTAGGTGCAGCATATTGAAGCAAGAGCTCAGATCAGTGCCCAAGCGTCCACTGATGTTCAGCCGCGCAGCCAGTCGATGTCGGCGAGGCGCTCGAATCCGTATGGCCGGCTCGCGTCCACTCGCATTCTGATCGCGTCCAACGCCTTCCAATGCAATGTGGCCAACTGCCCGTAACGACGGGATAGCGCATCGAACTCGGCCAGCGGCATATCCACCACCAGCCAGCTTGGCTCCCGCCACGAGCGGTTCGCGGCCGAGGAGAACGCGGGCCGGAATATCTTGCCGCTATCGAGCAGATCCTGCTGCAGTGCATCGTCCGCAGCGCGGTTGACCGCTGCCGGGCGCTCGATGGAGTGGGGATCCCAAGCGGTCAACAAGCCGAACTGCGACGCTTCCGGGAAACGGCGGGCGACTTCTTTCGCCGGTTCGCCGATATGCAGGTTCAACCAGTCACCGTTCTGTTCCCAACGGTATTCTGCGGCGAAATAGGCACGCACCAGCCCGCCGATTCGAGCTTCACTGTTGGAAAGCATGGTCGATTGCATCCCATAGGTTTAACCCGGATGCGTCACCACGTAAACTCTGGCGCTGACATGCGAAGGTGTGCTACCGACCCTCGCGAACGACGCTGATCGAGACTCATTTCTTTTTACGGACTCTTCATGCCGCAGACCAAATTGCCCAAGGTGGGCACCACCATCTTCACCGTGATGTCGCAACTCGCAGCCGAACACGGCGCTATCAACCTCGGCCAGGGCTTTCCCGATTTTCCAGTGCCGCAGCGGCTGGTCGACGAGCTCGACAAAGCGATGCGCGCCGGTCACAACCAGTATTCGATGATGACCGGCATCCCCGCGCTGCGACGGGCCATCGCGGAGAAGACCGCGCGCGTTTACGGCGTGCTGCCGGATGCGGATCTCGAGGTCACCGTCACCAGCGGCGCGACCGAAGCGATATTCAACGCCATCCACGCCGTGGTTCGGGCAGGCGAAGAGGTCATCGTGCTCGACCCCTGCTACGACTGCTACGAGCCGGCGATCGATCTTGCCGGCGCACGAGCGGTGCACATCCCGCTGGACCCGCAGACCTTCGCCCCCGACTGGCAGCGCGTGCGCGATGCCATCGGCCCGAAGACGCGGATGCTGATGATCAACAGCCCGCACAATCCGTCCGGCGCGATGCTCACCGCGGATGATATGGCCATCGTCGCTGACCTGCTGCGCGACACCGGTATCTGGCTGCTGTCGGACGAGGTCTACGAGCACATCGTGTTCGACGGTGCGCGCCACGAATCCGCGCTGCGCTATCCGGAACTGCGCGAACGCGCGTTCGTGATCTCCAGCTTCGGCAAGACCTATCACTGCACCGGCTGGAAGGTCGGCTACTGCATCGCGCCGCCGGCGCTCAGCGCCGAGTTCCGCAAGGTGCATCAATACAATGTGTTCTGCACCTTCCATCCGGCGCAGCATGCGTTCGCAGCGATGATCGATGCCGAGCCCGAGCACTACGAGCAGCTCGGTGCGTTCTATCAGGCCAAGCGCGATCGTTTCCACGAACAGCTGTTGACCACCAAGCTCAAACCGCTGCCGGTGCCGGGCGGGTATTTCCAATTGGTCGATTATTCGGCAGTCAGCGATCTCGACGATGCTGAGTTCTGCCGCTGGCTGACCGTCGAAAAGGGCGTCGCCGCGATTCCGCTGTCGCCTTTCTACGAGACGCCTCCAGACGGCCAGCGCCTCGCGCGGCTGTGCTTCGCGAAAAACGACACCACGCTTGACGGTGCGATCGAGCGATTGACGAAACTGTAATCGATACCGGCAGAGCGGGCTTCAGTCCGCTTCGCGTTCTCCTGACAGGCAGTAGCGGGCTGGTCAGTCCGCTCTACCCGGCAACAACCGACCACCATCACAGACGAATTTCCTGATGAACGACCTTCGCATCACGCTCGTCCAAGGCAATACCCGCTGGCACGATCCTGCGGGAAACCGCGAGTACTACGGCGATCTGATCTCCGGGCTGCACGGCACCACCGATCTGGTGCTGCTGCCGGAAACCTTCACCAGCGGTTTCTCCAATGACGCTATCGCCGAGGCTGAAACCATGGGCGGCCCGACCGTCGCCTGGGTGAGTGAACAGGCGCGCGCGCTCAACGCTGCTGTCTGCGGCAGCGTGCAGCTGCGTGAGGACGATGGTGCTGGCGGTTCGATGGTATTCAATCGCTTGTTGTTCGCCACGCCCGACGGTGAGTTGCGCACATACGATAAGCGCCATCTGTTCCGCTACGGACGTGAGCATGAGCGCTACGCTGCAGGCCGCGCTCGCCTCACGCTCGACTGGCGGGGCTGGCGCATCTGCCCACTGGTTTGCTACGACTTGCGCTTCCCGGTGTTCTCG
>JANLSB010000621.1:0-2925 GCA_031362125.1 Lysobacterales bacterium
ACAAAGGCTGCAGCCTATCATCGCGGCTCCCGCCGCTCCCACAAGAAAACATCACGGCTGCAACATCACTGCAGCTCGCCCTTCCGCGACGAGCTGCCCCGCATGCGCGATGCGGAATGCGTACTGCTGACTGGCGGCGCTTTCGGCGAGCAGTTCCGCCTCGCATTCCAATACGTCGATCAGATCGTCGATGCGCGCAAGGTGCAGCTCGACATTGCGCAGCGCGACCAGAAAACCGACTTTCGGTGCGCCGCCTTCCGCCGCGCCGCGCAGCCCGCCGTGAACCGCCATCGCCTGCGCGCCGTACTCGCACAGATGCACCGCGCGCAATCTGTCGTCGCTTCGCAGCGGATTCGTCGCGTCGCGATGCGTGCAGGTTCGCAGACGGATGCGCTGCGCATCCCAGTCGACGACCTGGTCCCACAGGCACATGCCGCCCTTGTGCGGGATCATGGCTTCGATATCGCGGCGTGCAATCACGATATCCCTCCTGCGGGAGCGGCGGAAGCGATGGGCTGCGGCAATGTCCTCCGTGGTTCGTCGTGGCTCCCGTCGCTCTCACAAGAAGCATCGACGGGATGTCTGGCGATCAACAATGCCAGCACGAAGTTGCCCACGACGCCCAGCGTCACCGTCACCCCGATCGCGCGCAGCACCGGGATGGACGACAGCGCCAGCAGAAAGAACACCAGCAGCGTCATCAGGCTGCACACGATCAACGCATGCAGGGTGCGGAGCTGGTCGTCGTAGTCGTTGCCGGCATGGTCGAAGAACAGTGCGTAGTCGAGTCCGAGACCGGCGGCGAGGATCAGCGCGACCAGATGGAAAAGCGTCAGTTCCACGCCCAACGCACGCAGCACGGCAAGGATGACCAGCGTCGTCAGCGCCATGGGCAACAATACGCGCAGGGCGCGGTGGGGCACGCGCAACGCCAGCCACACCGTCACGGCCAGCAACAGCGCGGCGACCGCGAGCGCGATCAGCAAACGCTCGCGATAGGTTGCCACCAGCGTTTCCGACGCGGTTTTCAGGTCCAGCAATTCGACACCGGGGGCATTCACGACGCGTGCGACCATCGCCGGATCGCTCAGACCGATCATCGACACCAATGCGGTTGTGTGATCCTGGCCTTCCAACATCAGGCTGCCGATGCGTGTCGCCAGTGGTGTGCCGGCGAGATCGCGAGCGGTCAGCAGAGCCGCAGTCCGCGCACGTTCCACGTCGACGATGAAGTCTTCGAACGCATCGCTGCGAAACGGTGTCGTCGCGACGGCTGCATCGAGCGAAGCGCGCAGCGCATCCGGCGTCGGCAGCCTGGCCTGGCGCGCACGCTGGGCAGCAGCACTCGGCAGCACGCGCGCAGCGCTCTCGTAGCCGGCGATGGCTTTGCGCGAGATCAAGGCATCGAGCTTCGGATGCAACGCTTCGACGCGCTGCAGCGCTTCTTCCGTAGTGGCGCCGCGCACCGAGAGCAGATAGCGCACATCCGGCGCACCAAGCTCGTCGCGCAGATGCGCGTCGCGAGCGAGCGCATCCGCCGGTACCGGGGTGAGCTTGGACAGATCGTTCTGCCAAAAGGCGCCGGGTACGAACGCGATGATGGCCAAGGCGATTGCGGCCAATACGGCGAGCTGCCATGCACGCGGCCGTGGCACGCGCGCGACCGCCTTCCACACTGCGGCGAGCCGCCGCGACGCGGCGGGGTCGCGCGGTGTGGGATCGATCAGCGCGGGCAGCAGAAACCGTGTGGTCAGCGCGGCGACGCCGAGGCCGGCGACCGTGAACACCGCCAGCTGTTGCAGGCCATCGACACCGGAAAACAGAAAGGTCACATAGGCGATGCAAGTCGATGCAACGCCAGTAGCGAGCGTCGGCCAGATCGCACGCGCGTTGTCCCACGGCGAAATGCCGGCGCGCTGGTGGCTGAACAGATGGATCGGATAATCCTGGACCACGCCGATCAGGGTGAAGCCGAAGGCGATGGTGATGCCGTGCACGCCCTCGAACAGCAGCGCGACGGCACCAAGACCGGCAAGGCCTGCGCTGGCCAGCGGCAAGACGCCGAACAGCGGCGTGCGCCAACTGCGGTAGGCGATCAACAGCAGCAGGATCAGGCCGATCGTGTCGACCAAACCGATCCACGCCGATTCGCGCTGGGTGCGTCCGCCGATCTCGACCGAAAAAGCGCCGGGGCCGGTGAGTGTCATCATCGCCTTGCTGTCGGCGCGCGCGTCCTCGAACGCCTGCTCGATCGCACTGATCGCCAACTGTTGCCCGCTGGGATCGAAACCCGCCGCCTTGGTCTCGATCGCGAGCAGGACCTTGCGTCCAGCCTTGTCGAACCACACACCGTGCAGGCGCTGCGGCGCGTTCGCCGGCTGCATGGCTTCGGCGATGCGCAGCGTTTCCAGCGTGGGATCGGACGCCAGCAGCGGCTCGAACAGCGCCGCCGCCGGCGAGCCCAGATCCTGAACGCGCGCGTCGAGCTCTTCGCGCAGATACGCCTCGTCGAGCCGCTGTACATCGAGCGCCGGCGACAGCAGATAGCGATAGGGGCGAAGACGTTCCGGAATCGCATCGAATGCGTCCGTGCCGCCGTTGGCGACGAGACTGAAGCGTTCGTCGGCAGACAGGGTTTGTACGATGCGCTGCGACTGCGCGGCCAGCGTTTCGGCTTCGTCACCGGACAACGACATCAGCAGCAGTCGTGAGCCGGGGCCTTCGCCAAGCTCGTCGAGCAGCAGTTTCTGCGCTGGGGTTTCGGCGGACGGCATGAATTTGCGCAGATCACCGCTGACCTGCAGATGCTGTGAGATCGCGTACCCGGCGGCAACCAGCGCCAGCAACCACAACACCGCCAGGCTCGTCCTCGTCCCGGCTTTCATGCCAACAGCCCCGGGCAGCCTGTGGGAGCGGCGAAAGCCG
>JANLSB010000336.1:0-1893 GCA_031362125.1 Lysobacterales bacterium
CTCAACGCAGCGCGCGCAGATCCGCTTCCAATGCTGCGATCCGCGCATCGCGCTCCGCGAGCAGATGGGCGACATCCGCAATTTCGAACCGCTGCGGAATATGCTGCGGACAGTTGGCGTCCCATGCGTGCACGTCGAACAACAGCACCTGTTCGGGGCGCGCGTCGTAGCCATCGGGCATCAGCCGTTCGATCAGCGCCGCGTCGTTTTCGACGAAGCGCGCGGTGCCCCACAGCTTGATCCGGCGGCGATGCGAGTAGTCGATCAGGAACAGATGCGCCTTCGGGTTTTCCAGCAGGTTGCCGCTGCTGATGTATTGACGGTTGCCGCTGTAATCGACGAAGCCGAGCGTGGTCTCGTCGAGCACGCGCAGAAACCCCGGCGGGCCGCCGCGATGCTGTATATACGGCTGGCCCGCTGCGTTCGCGGTCGCCAGGAATACGCTGATCTGCGCTTCGATGAAGACCTTCAGATCCGGTGTGATTGTTGTCTGCCAGCCGCGCCCTGTTTCCATGTTCGCGTAGGCGCGGCGTGAGCCCTTGCGGGTCTGCAGCGTTTTCACGGTGTCGGTGAAGGCGATATCGCTGGGATAGGCAGCGGTCATGGCGACCCCTACAAGCCCAGTTCGTCGAGCGAGGGATGGTCATCCGGACGGCGGCCCTGCGGCCAGCGGAACAGGCGCGCGTCATCGGCGATCGCCAGATCGTTGATGCTGGCGATGCGCTGGTGCATCAGCCCGTGTTCGTCGAAGGCCCAGTTCTCGTTGCCGTAGCTGCGGAACCATTGACCGCTGTCGTCGTGCCATTCGTAGGCGAAGCGCACGGCGATGCGGTCGCGGTCGAACGCCCACAGCGACTTGATCAGACGATAGTCGAGTTCACGCTGCCATTTGCGCTGCAGGAACAGCTCGATCGCTTCCCGTCCCTGCAGAAATTCGCTGCGGTTCCGCCAGCGACTGTCGACGGTGTACGCCTGCGCGATCGCAGCGGGATTGCGCGTGTTCCAGGCGTCTTCGGCCAGGCGGACTTTGTGCGTGGCGGTGTCGTGATCGAACGGTGGTAGGGGCGGGCGGGACATGGCGGCTCCGTTCGGGAAGATTGTGCGGAAAACGCACGGCGTCGACGATGCAAGCGCATCGCCGACGCCGACGCAGGGGAGTGGATCACGGATAGGATCAGGCGGCTTTGCGAGCCGTCGCCACCGGGAAATCGATTTCGGTTTCGGCGACGTTGTTGAGATAGTTCGTCCAGACATTCAGCGCGACGTGCTGCACGATCTCGATGATCTGCGCGTCGCTGTAGCCGGCGTCGCGCACCGTCTGCAGCTCGGCCGGCGAGACCTTGCCGCGCTGGTGGGCGACGTTGGCGGCGAAGCGGACCGCAGCGTCGGCCTTGGCATCGTTTGAACGGCCGTCGCGGTTGGCGGCGATTTCATCTGCGTCGAGCTTGGCGAGATTGGTGCCCAGATAGGTGTGCGCGGACAGGCAGTAGTCGCAGCCGTTGATTTCGGCCACGGCCAGCGCGATGCGTTCGCGGGTCGGCGCCGGCAGCGCACCCTTGGCGAGTGCGCCTGACATGCCGAGGTAACCCTCGAGTGCGGCCGGGCTGTTGGAGACGAGGCGGAACAGATTAGGCACGCTGCCGAGCATTTTCTGCACGCCCTGAAGCAGCGGCTGCGAGGCGGCGGGGGCGGTGTCGATCGAGGCGGGGATCTGGAAGCGGGACATGGCGGTTTCCTTTGGGAGGCCCGGCGGCTGCCGGTGTGGAAACAGCGTATTCCCTACCAGATAACGACACTAGCAGCCTGTCGGACTATCCTCGCCCCCGCTAAAATCGAGTTCCCCCTTCCTGATACCCGCGTGCATGAGCCGATTCCGACCGATTGATCGCGAGA
>JANLSB010000644.1:0-3770 GCA_031362125.1 Lysobacterales bacterium
TCCGGTCGCAAGGCAGGGGTCGCGACCGCCCGATTCAATATTGCTTCGGCGATGGAGGCCAAAGGCGAATTCGATGCGGCCCTGGTCGAATACCGGCGCGCATTGGAGATCGATACCGCGCTGGGCGACCGCGCTTCGGTCGCAGAGGGCGAGCGTTCGATCGGCGCGCTGCTTGTGAAACAGGGCAAAGGTGCGGAAGGGCTGCCGTGGATCGAGCGTGCGCTCGCCAGTTTCATCGCTGTAGACGACATCGAAAGCACCGCGCGGACCCGCGTGGCGCGCGCGAAGGCGTTGCGCACGCTCGATCGCACGCAGGAAGCGCTCGAGGATCTCGCATTCGCGGAGCGCCATTTCCTGGAGCAACACAATCCGCGCTATCTCGCCCAGGTCTACGAAGGCCTCGCAGCCGCACACGCCGACCTCGGCGAATGGCGCATGGCGTACGAGGCCTCGATGGCGTATCGCAAGGCGCAGGGACAGCTCGAGAAGAGTGCGCGCGAAGAGCAAAGCTCGCGTCTGCGCGTGCAGTTCGACAGTGCGAGAAAAGAGCGCGAAAACCGCGCGCTGTTGATCGAAAACGCGCATCGCGGCGAGGCCCTGCGCAATATCGAACGGGTGCGTTCGCTGCAGCGTGTGACGATCATTTTCGGCATGACCTTTCTGGCGCTGATGGCCGCGATGGCCTGGCAGGAAGTGCGCAAGGGGCGACGGATGCGCGCTTTGGCGATGTCCGATGAACTCACCGGGCTGCCGAATCGCCGGCACATTCTCAAATTCCTGGAGCGCGAGCTGCGTGCCGGGAAGGCGAGCGCCAAGCCTCTGGGCGTCATCACATTCGACGTCGATCATTTCAAGAGGGTCAACGATACCCATGGTCATCATGGCGGCGATCGGGTGCTGCAGACCATCGCCGAGATTGCCAGACGTCAGATTCCTGAAGATGCGAAGATGGGTAGGATGGGGGGAGAAGAGTTCCTTGTGGTGGTGCCTGCGGCGCACGCGGAGCAGGTCTGGGGAATTGCGGAAGCGCTGCGCACTGCGATATCGGCCACCGGTTTCGAGGGCGGGCGTGAGAGCGATCGGGTCACGATCAGTCTCGGCATCAGCGAAGGCGGCCCGCAGGATGATGTCGAATCACTGTTGAAGCGGGCGGACGCCGCGTTGTATCGGGCCAAGCGAGAAGGCCGGAATCGAACCGTGCGAGACTGATAACGCCGGTTCTTGGGGCTCTGACCGGTGATCGTGTTACGAACGCGCTATGCGAGTGTCACGAGAAAGGGCGCCAATGCGTTGAATATTTGCAACATGCGCCCGCAATGCTGGTGCGCAAGCCAAGGACTTCAATGTCCGGCTTTGTGGAGCCGCGACGTTCGTGGATAATAAAGTGAGACAGTGAGCCGGGTACGGGAATCGCAAGACAGCGCGGCATTGCGCTGCCGAACCCGGCGAAGAGGGGCGCGATCAGCACAGGGGGCATGCGCAGAACAGCCTGAAACACCCGAGACGTCATTGGATATCTCGAGTGCGGGCTATCTGCCTGTCGGACCGGTCGCGGCTCGTTGTGGTCGTGGTCAGGGGGATTCGTGAGAACTGTTCGTTCAAGTCGCAATACATTGGCGATCCGCGCTCTGTGGTTGACGGAATTGTGCGTGGTCATGCTGTCGGTAATCGTAGCGGCACGGCTTCGCTTCCATGCAGACCCGGTGGGTTTTGAACACTTCATCGCCATGTTCGTTGTGCGCGCGCTGCTGGTGGCGGTCTGCGTCACCGGCGCGATGCTCACCTTCGGCCTGTACCAGTCCTATGTGCGCCATAGCTGGCTCGATCTGCTGCTGCGCATCGCCATGTCTTTCCTGCTCGGCGGCGTCGCGCTGCTGGTGCTCTATTACCTTGTTCCTGCGACCTACATCGGTCGCGGCGTGCTTGCGATCTCGCTGTTAGTAGGCATGGGCGGAGTACTCGGGGTGCGTTATGTGTTGTCGCATTTGGCGGCGGCGGACATGCTGAAGCGACGTGTGCTCGTCTACGGTGCCGGTAACAACGCCAATCTGATCAACACGCGATTGCGTCGGAAGAGCGATCGACAATCCTTCAACATCCTCGGATTCGTCCCCGCCGCGAACCAGCCGGGCGTGGTCGACGAAGCGATGTTGATTGTTACCGATGAAACCCTGTGCTCGGTGGCCGAACGTCTCAACGTCGACGAAATCGTGATAGCGCCGGACGAACGACGCGGCGGCATGCCGATGGAGCAGATGCTGAACTGTGTGCAGAAGGGCGTGCTGGTCACCGACCTGTCGACGTTCTTCGAGCGTGAAGCCGGCGTGGTCCAGCTCAGTATTGTCGATCCCTCATGGCTGGTGTTCTCGGGCGGTTTCGACTATTCCACGCCGCGCCGTCTCACCAAGCGGTTTTTCGACCTGCTCGCAGCAGGTACTCTGCTGGCGGTGGCGTGGCCGGTGATGCTGCTGGTCGCGTTGGCGGTGAAGCTCGAATCGAAAGGCCCGGTGATCTACCGCCAGATCCGCGTCGGCGAACATGGCCGCCACTTCGAGATGGTGAAGTTCCGCAGCATGCGCGTGGATGCCGAAAGCGACGGCGTGGCGCGCTGGGCCAGCAAGGACGACGACCGCAGTACGCGTATCGGCAAGTTCATCCGCAAGACGCGTCTCGATGAACTCCCGCAGCTGTTTCTGGTCTTGAGCGGAGAGATGAGCTTTGTCGGTCCGCGGCCGGAGCGCCCGCAGTTCGTCGAAATGCTCAATAGCGAAATCCGCTATTACGATGTGCGCCATTCGGTCAAACCCGGCCTGACCGGATGGGCGCAATTGCGCTATCCGTATGGCGCCTCGGTGCGCGACGCGAACGAGAAGCTGAAGTTCGATCTGTTCTACGTCAAGAACCACGGCCTGGTCTTCGATCTGATGATCATGCTGCAGACCGTGGAAGTGGTGCTGTTCGGGCGTGGCGCGCGCTGAGTCCGTGCGCCGCCGCAGTCAGCCGCGGCCGACCGCAGCGCTCACGAGTCGTTTGGCGGCGAACGGGATCAGCGCGATCAGGTCCCTGCGCGCGGAACCGCTCGGCGCTTGTCGCCACGCGGCGCGCCACAGTCGCCAGGCATCGCGCCAGCGGCGACGGATCAGCATCCCGCGCGCGTTGCGCTGGTAGGTGAGCGCCAGCGCTTCGCGGCGGATCGACTCTTCGACGATGCCTTCGGCATCGACGATCGCGCGTTCGACCACTTTCACGTAATCGTCGTAGGTCGTCGCCTCGCTGGACAATCCGCCTTTGTGGCCGCGCATCGCTTCGACCAGCTCGGCTTCGATCACGCCGATCTTCCATCGATGGGCGACGCGCAGGTGGAAGTCGATGTCCTCGGCGGTGCGCAACGACGTGTCGAAGCCGCCGCAGGTTTCGTACACCTCGCGACGGAACATCGTCGACGCGGGCACCAGCGAAGGATTCAGCAGGAGCCAGCGAAGCACCCAGCCGTCCTCGCGCAGGACTTCGCGACGATGGAACACGTCGTAGGGTTTGCCGTCGCCGTCGACGCGCACCACATCGCACAGCACCATGCCGAAGTCCGGATGGGCACTCAGCCATTCCAACTGGCGGGCAGTCTTGTCGGGCCGCCACAGGTCGTCGCTGTCCAGCAGCGCGAAATAGCGGCCATTGGCGAGCGCCATGCCGGTGTTCCGGGCCGCCGAGACGCCCCCGTTCGGTTGCCAGTGATAGCGGATGCGTTCTCCGTAGCGTGCCTGCAGCGCCTC
>JANLSB010000669.1:0-5027 GCA_031362125.1 Lysobacterales bacterium
GGGCGTATTTCTCGCGTCATCCCCCACTACTTCTATGATCCCCCCCCCCGCCTTGGGGGTGGTTTATGGAAAGCCGTTGGTGTGGCCCTGGCGTGGGGGGTGGCCACTTCTGTTTCCAAGCCCCGCCGCGCTGATACCACCAGCCGCTCCTGGCGCTGTCGACCCACTGCTTGGCGAACACGCTGCGGA
This sequence comes from Lysobacterales bacterium, assembly GCA_031362125.1. Lineage (GTDB taxonomy): Bacteria > Pseudomonadota > Gammaproteobacteria > Xanthomonadales > Xanthomonadaceae > Lysobacter_I. The sequence continues at coordinate 190 of JANLSB010000669.1, forward strand.
TCTGTCCTTCCCATTCCGGATGGTTGTTGGCGACCGCGATTTCGCGGTAGACCGCTTTGCGGTCGCGATTTTCGTCGGCGACGGCGGTGTTCACCGGCACGCGGTCCTTCAGCGCCAGCGCGGCGGCATCGCGCACTACCACCAGGCCGTCTTCGGTGAAGCCGAGCGCGCCGGAATTGAAATGCGCGCGCAGTTCATTGTCGAAGCGCTGTTCCATCCGCGACTGGATCGCGGTGATCGCCGGCGTCTGGATGTTGAAGTCCGGCTGGCTCTGGGCATAGGCCGGAGCAATGCCGATGAGCATCAGCGGGTCGAATCGTGCGAGGTCAAGGCGAGAATCCGCTGCACGCGGCATTTCCAGAGCCATACCGCCACCGCCACCGCCGCCCTCGGGCTTGGGCGCTGGGACGGCATCGTTGATGACCTTTTCGACGAAAACCTTGGCCGCCTCTTTGGCTTCGGCCGCCGGGAAATAGACGTTGATGGTGACGCAGGCGGTGAGCGCCACCGCGGCGACCATGGAAACCCCCAACAAACGACGCATGCTCGTATCTCCCGAAATGATTTTGAATACTACTCGACCACAGGCTTCAGATCGCCGCTGCCGACCGCTTCCAAGCGTTCGACCAGCGTCGGCCAATCCACCTGCCGGTTGAAACCCACCACGTTCAAGCGCGGAATGCCCGCGCCCTGGACGACAGTAAATCCGCCGGTGTCTGAACCGGAGCCCGCCGCCTCTTTACCAATGCTCTCCAGACCGCCCATCGTGCAGACTTGGTTGTGCAGCCGGCAGGAAATGCCGAGCCGCCGGTAGCCGAAATCGTCGAACAGTCCGATCAGTTGCCCCTGCAGACTGGTCACGAACGAGGCATCGCCCACGCTCGAGATGTTCTGCACCGCGCGCTGGCTGATCCGCTGTTTCACGCCGCGTCGGCGCTGGGTGTACAGCTCCGCGTCGAACGCGGTCGCGGTCCAGTCGACCAGACGCAATTCGCGGATGCTGCCGTCGAGCCGGCCGCTGATGCTGCCGAAATCGAAGACTTCGGTGACCGACAGCAGATCCAGATCGTCCAGCGCCAGATCGGCCGACAACGTCGGCGCCACGCCGAACGGACGCTCCATCGCCAGCGACGACACCTTGACGCTGCCGTCGAACATGCGCATCTCCAGCCCGCCTTCGAACACGAGCTTGTCGTCGAGGTAGCGCGCATCCGGAATGGTCCCGCTGAGCGTGCCGCGAAACGCCGGCCAGTCCATGCTCTGCGCAAGCTTGCCGATGTCGAACGCATCCAGGGTCAGGCCGAAATTCGCCTGCATGCCCTTCTCGCCCTGCGGCGGACGCAGCAGAAAGCGATCGAAGCGCAGCTTGCCGCCGATCGCCTCGACCGATGTCGGCGCACGCAGCGCGATCGCACCGCCGGCGCTGTGCAGCGGTAATTCGGCGGCGCCGAAATCCAGGCCATACAGCTGACCGCTGCCCCAACGCAGCGCGCTGTCGACAGGCGCATCTGCGGAAAAACGCAGATCGCCATCAAGGCGGTCGAACCGGAACTTGCCACCGGGTTCGCGAACGTCGACCTGATCGAAATGCGCGTCGAAGCCGCGCATCCCGGTCGCATCGAGATGCAGACGGCTGCGGATCCGCCCCTTCAGGCCGAGATTGCCCAGGCCGAAACTGCCGAGCCAACCGGACAGATACCGATTCGTCACCGGCGTCAGATCGTCACTATCGATCTCGATGTCGAGCGCACGCAGCGAGCCGTCCGGCGCGAGCGCGGCGCTGCCCCGGGTCGCGAGCGTGCCGCCGTCGCCCCAGCGCAGCGTCGGCAGCCGCCAGCCGCTGGCGTCGCCGATGGCCTCGACCTGCAGCGCCACCGGCGTCGGCGGCAAAGCGACATACGCGCTTCCGAACAACAACTCGCCGCCGCGCAACTCACCGCGCAGATCGACGCGCTGTTCGTTGGCAGCATTGCGGTAGTCCAAGCCAAGATTCGCACCGAGGCCTTCGGCGGCGATGCTGCCGTCCGGCGTTTCCAGCGCCGCGCCGGCAAGCGTCAGCGGCCCGAAGACGCGCAGCGGTTGATTGGTTGGCGCGCTCACGATGAGACGGCCATCGAGCTGACCGTTTTTCCAGCGGCCATCGGCCCAGGCGCGGCTGAGCAGCGCCTGCGACCAGATCAAGGGGACTTTCACCAGATCGATGCGGGTGTCGTCGGGCGCAGCGGCCTGACGATGGACTTCCAGCCTTGAATCACCCTGGCGGAGAACGACATCGGTGAACGCGGTGGCGAGGTCGATACCCAACCGCAGCGGCTGAGCGCCGCCACTGCGCAGCTCGCCTTCGCAGCGCCAGCCGCCGTCGCTATTGCGCTGCAGCGGGCATTGCCAGCTCAGATCACGGAAGGCGTAGCCGAGGTTCGGGGCATCGAGTTTGCCGACGCGCAGTTGCAGGGTGCCGCGACCGGCGGTGTTCGGCCAATCAAGCCGAACATGTACCTGCTCCAATGTGGCGATCCCGGTGCGGATGCGGGCAATATCGGCGGTCGCGGTACGCGCCTGCGCCGCCGGCGCCCAGAGCGCGGCGGACAGCACGATAAGCGACAGGATGCGTAAGATCGTCAGCGACATGAACCCCAGCATAAATGACTCGCGATGAATGCATCCGCTTCCGCCCTGCCCCGGATCCTGCTGCTGGAAGACGATGCTGTCAGCGCCGCGTTCCTGTCCGCTGCGATCGCAGGCGTGCCTGCACGGGTCGATGTCGCCGGCACACTGGCCGAAGCGCGCGGCTTGGCGTTTGCGCATGCGCACGACCTCTGGCTGTTCGACGCGAATCTCCCCGACGGCATCGGCGTCGATCTGCTCGCCGAACTGCGCGCGCAGGGCCTGCAGACGCGTGCAGTGGCGCATACGGCGGACGCGCAGCGCGAGTCGCTAGACATGCTGATCGACGCGGGTTTCGAGGAAGTGCTGTTGAAACCGCTGTCGGTGGCGCAACTGCAGGGCGCGATCCGACGGTTCTGCAGCGACGCACGCATCGATGCGGATGCCAAAACGCCAGAACAACCCGGGTCGCGATGCGGCAAACAGCCGGTATGGGACGACGACGTGGCCCTGCGCGCCCTCAACAGCAACCGTGCGCATGTGGACACCCTGCGCAGTCTGTTCGCGCAGGAACTGCCGCAGGTGTCGGCGCGCGTTGCAGCAGCGCTGGCGAATCGCGATGTCGCCGCGCTGCGCGGCGAACTGCACAAACTGCAGGCGAGCTGCGGCTTTGTCGGTGCGGCGCGTCTGGGCGCGGCGACGCGCAATCTGCAGGAAGCGCCCAACGCCGAACACCTCATTGCGCAGTTCGAAGGCGCGCTTCAGGACACGCTTGCGTCGCTGTCCGGTTGAACGGAAACCGCTGCGCCCTCGCCCAGCGCACGCGGCATCGACGCGATCAGCTCCCACGACTTCAAGCCGCGTCCGCCGAGATGATGCAGCAGCAGCGCGCGGATGACGCGGCGCAGACCGGGCATGTCTTCGGCGCAGGGTTCGCGGTCGGCGGCGAGATCGAGCAGGGCACGGCCGGTCGCGGTATGGCTGCGTCCGGCTTTTCCGGTATCGCCAAACGCACGACGCGGGCCGTGCTCCGGATCCAGCAGGTAACGCGCCGCCGGATCGATCGCGACGCCGTCGCCGTCGCAGTCCCAGGCAAAACCGACGCCCAGCGCCTCGAACAGATCGCGCTCGAATCGCCGCAGCGTCCACGCCAGCGACAGTTCCAATCCCAGTCGCGCGCGGGTTTCGCCGTAGATCGCATAGAGCATGCCTACGCCGTCATGGCGCGGGGCCAGCCGCAGCATCAGTTCGTTGAGATAGAAACCGGCCAGCATCACATCACCGTGCAGGCGCGGCGCCTCGTCGATGGCTTCGGCCGAATTCAGATGCGCCAATTCGCCGCGCTGCACACCATCGAAACGGATGTGCTGCAGAGGCTGCAGCGCCGCGCGCAACTGCTGTTTCTTGGGCCCGTGCACGCCGCGCGCGATCAGACCCACTCGGCCATGCTCACGCGTGAGCACTTCCACCAGCAGGCTGGTTTCGCGCCAGGCACGGGCGTGCAGGACGAAGGCGGGCTCGGCGGCGTAACGCATCGGATCAGGAGTCGCCCGCGATCTCGTGCGGGTAAGGTCGACGCACATGAGGCAAATCTTGTTCGCGCGATGCGCCGAACAACCGGTAGTTGGCGCGACCCTCGGTCAAACTCAGATCGCCATTGGGCCCACCCGACACGTCATCGGCATCATCGTCATCCTGACCGTCATCTTCCCAGAAGCATACCGGGCAGATGTCGTACGCACCTCTCACCGCAAGCGTCCTGCAGCCACAGCAAGGACAGCGAAGCGGAAGATTCGCCATCGTCACCGCGATTACTCGGTATATCCGAACGCTTTCAGCGCAGCCTCGTCGTCGGACCAGCCGTCGCGCACGCGGACCCAGGTTTCGAGAAAGACTTTGCTGTCGAACATCCGTTCCATCTGGATGCGGGCCTTGCTGCCGATCTCACGCAGCCGGGTGCCGCCTTTGCCGATCACGATGGCTTTCTGACTTTCGCGCTCGACGAAGATCACCGCGCCGATGCGCAACATGGTGCCGTCTACGACGAAGCTCTCGATTTCAACGGTGGTCGCATACGGCAGCTCGGCGCCGAGCTGACGCATCAATTGTTCGCGCACCAGCTCACCGGCCAGGAAGCGCTGGCTCTTGTCGGTGATCTCGTCCTCGGCATACATCGGCGCAGCCTCCGGCAGCAGTGCCAGGAGCGTCTCGATCAGGCTCTCCAGCCCCTTGCG
>JANLSB010000681.1:0-3556 GCA_031362125.1 Lysobacterales bacterium
TCGCGCCCAGCGCTGCGCGGTAACGCGCCAGCGCATCGCGCAGATCGGCCTCGCCGGTTACGTATTCGCCCAGATCGCCGCGCGCGCGGCCCTGGCTGCGCAGCGCGCGCGCCAGCAGCAGCGGATGCCGCGAAGATTCACCGCGCGCGATCTGCAGACTACGTTTGAACAGCGCACCGGCGCGGTCGTAGACCCCGAGCTGACGATAGGCTTCGCCCACCGCATCCAGCAGCTCGATCTGCACATCCGGCTGGCCGCCGAGTTCGCGCTCGATCGCCGCCCAGCCGCGGTCCAGAAGTTCGCGCGCGCTGAGCTGGGCGCTGCCGGATGCTTCGGGATTCGCGCCTTCGAACAGGCGCAATACCAAGGTCTTCACTTGCAGCGCCTTGGCGGCTTCCGCCTGCGCGCGGTCGCGCTCGCGCGCCAGCGCGTTGGCCTGCAGGGTCACCGTCACCGCATACCCGATGATCATCGCGACGATGGCCGCGCCTGCGGCCACGGCCCAGGCATGGCGGCGCACGAATTTACCGCTGCGGTAGACGAAGGTTTCCGGGCGCGCGCGTACCGGTCGGCCCTGCCGCCAGCGTTCCAGATCCTCGACCATCGCGTTCGCGGAAGCGTAGCGGCGCTCCGGCTCCTTGCGCAGCGCCTTCAGCACGATGTTGTCGAGGTCGCCGCGCAGCTTGCGGCGCAGTGCCGGGGGCGTGGTCTGGCGCGCGGTTGCGGCCCCGATGTCGCCGAGCACGCGTTCGCTGGGGCGCAGCGGTTCTGCGCTGCAGATCGCGTGTTCCAGCGTGCGCTGGGTGGTGTCGGTCACGCGCTGGGCGCGCTGTCCGGTCAGTAATTCGTACAGCAGCAGACCGAGTTGATAGACATCGGTCGCCGTCGACGCGGGCTGGCCATGTACTTGTTCGGGCGTGGCGTAGTCGGGCGTGAACACCCGCAGTGCGGTGCGGGTCAATGGTTCTTCGCCGATGGGCTGGTCGGCCAGCGCTTTGGCGATACCGAAATCCAGCAGCTTCGCCCGGCCATCGGCGCCCACCAGAATATTGCCGGGCTTGATGTCGCGGTGCGCGATCAGGTTGCGGTGCGCATACGCCACTGCCTGCGCGACTTGCACGAACAGCGCCACGCGCTGATCCACGCCCAACCTACCGAGGTCGCAGGCGCGGTCGATCGGCTCGCCTTGCACGTACTCCATCACCAGATACGGCCGCCCCTGGGGGTCGCGACCGCCGTCGAGCAGGCGCGCGATGCTTTCGTGGCTCAGCGTCGCCAGAATCTGCCGCTCCTGTTCGAAGCGGCGCAGGAATTCGTCTGAAAATTCCTCAACATTGGCGCCGGCGCGCAGCAGTTTCATCGCGCCGCGCTGCTGGAACCCCCCTTCGTCGCGTTCGACCAGATAGACCGTGCCCATCCCGCCGCGGCCGAGCGTGCGAACCGCGCGCCATACGCCGATGCGGAACTCGATGAAGCCGGAGTCGCTGGCCTGCATCGTCGGCGAGGGCGAGTGGAGGCCGTCAGCGCTCGAAGCTTGTTCGAACAGCGCCAGCCATACCGGTTGCGCCAGTGCACGCGGCTGCAGCCCGGGCAACTGCGCCAGCTTCAGCAACTGGCGCAGTTCGGCTGCGAGCGCTGGTTCGCCGGCATCCAGTTCGGCGAGAAACCGCGCCAGGGCTTCACCCTCCAGGTCCAGCGCCTGATCGAACAGCGCATCCAGTCGGATGCGCGGATCTTCGTTGATCGGAGCCTCGCCTGTACTCATTCGGTATCGAGCGCCTTGAGCAGCCAGGCCCGGGCGCGCATCCAGTCGCGCTGCACGGTCCGCAGCGAACTATCCAACGCCTCGGCGGTTTCCTCCTCGGTCAGGCCGGCGAAGTATCGGCATTCCACCACCTGGGCCAGACGCGGATTGAAAGCAGCCAGTCCTTCCAGCGCGCCGTCGATCGAAAGTACCCGCTCGGGTGCGTCCTCGGTGCTGATCATGTCGGGCTCCAACGTGACCTGGATCTGATCGCCGCCGCGCTTGCCGGCCAATCGTCGCCGCGAATCGTCCACCATGATGCGGCGCATCGCCCGCGCACAGATCGCGAAGAAATGGCCGCGATTCTGCCAGTCCACGCCGCCTTCGCCGACCAGTTGCAGATACGCCTCCTGGACCAGACTGGTCGTGTCGAGCAACGGCCCGCGCGAGCCGCGCGCGAGCTGACGATGGGCGATGCCCCGCAGTTGGTCGTAGACCAGCGGCACCATCCGGTCGAAGGCGTCGCGGTCGCCGGCATGGTGGCGTTGGAGTAGTTGGGTGATATCGCTGGCGAAGTCGTTGGGCATGCGGGGTAAGGCTCCAGTGCCGTCGAGGGCTCAAGCGTCGGGCGCACAGATACCCACTATTGGAATAATCGTCAAAAGCGGCCAGGACCGGCCAATCAGCCATGGCGATGCAGGCGCTCGCGAGGGCGGCCTCTTGCATTGCATCAGCGCGATAAAGTTGATTCAATATGCGCCAGTGTTCCGCAGATGGAAATATCGCCGTGAACGATCTCAACGACCTCTACTACTTCGCGATGGTGGTCGAGCACTCGGGTTTCGCCGCCGCCGAACGTGCGCTGGGCATCCCCAAATCGCGTCTCAGCCGCCGCATCAGCCAGCTCGAAACCGACATGGGCGCGCGCCTGCTCCAGCGTTCCACCCGCCGTTTCGCCGTGACTGATGTCGGGCAAAGCGTCTACCGCCATGCCCAATCGATGATCGCCGAAGCCAGCGCCGCGCGCGAAGTGGTCGACCGCCTCAGCGCCGAGCCGCGTGGTCTCGTGCGGGTGAGCGTGCCGGTGGGCATTGCCCAGGAATCGATCCCGAAACTGCTTCCGGATTTTCTCGCCCGCTATCCGCTGGTGCGCGTACAGCTGCATGTGAGCAACCGCCGCGTCGATGTGATCAACGAGGGCTTCGACGTGGCGATCCGCGTGCGCTCGAAGCTCGACGACGACGGCAGTCTGGTGATGCGCAGCTTCGGTCAGATCCAGGAACTGCTGGTCGCCAGCCCCAAATACCTCGACCGCGCCGGCCGGCCGCGCGACCCGGATGAATTGGCCAACCACACCACGCTCAGCATGAGCGAGGACGAGGCCCGCCAGCGCTGGGAACTGCAGGGCGAGGGTGGCGAAGTTCGCCGCGTGGAACTCAAACCGCGCATCTCCGGCTTCGACTTTCCGATGCTGATGGCCTTGGCGAAGCAGGGCATGGGCATCACCCTGCTGCCGGAAACGATCTGCGCCGACGCCGTGCGCAACGGCGAGCTGGAAGTGGTGCTGCCCGCGTGGCGCCTGCCGATGGGCATCTGCCACGCGGTGTTCGCCTCGCGTCGCGGCCTGCTGCCGGCGGTACGCATGTTCATCGACTATCTTGCCGAAGCCCTGCCGCCGCAGATCGAGGCCTCCCGACTCAACTGCCTGCACTGTCCGGGTGGGATGGCGCCGGCGAAGCAGGTTAAAATCGCCGAGCCGGCGTGAGCCGCAGGTAATACATACGGAAGCGTGGCCGAGTGGTTTAAGGCAGC
>JANLSB010000828.1:0-2110 GCA_031362125.1 Lysobacterales bacterium
GGCAAGGCGGATGAAGTCTGCGACGGCGAGCTGCTCGGCACGGCGCTGGGGGTCGATGCCGGCGGCGACGATCTCCTCTGCAGTGCAGACACTGGCGACGGCATTGCGAAGGGTCTTGCGGCGTTGGCCGAACGCGGCACGCACGATCTCGGCGAAGCGATGCGGGTCGTCGATGCCGATCTGTTCGAGCGGGCGCGGCACTAGCCGGACCACGGCGGAATCGACCTTCGGCGGCGGCCGGAACGCGCCCGGCGACACCTTGAACAGTGCGGTCACCTGGCAGTACGCCTGCAGCATCACGCTGAGCCGGCCATAGACCTTGCTGCCCGGCGCGGCGGCCATGCGGTCGACCACTTCCTTCTGCAGCATGAAATGCATGTCAATGATCGCCTCGGCATGCTCCAGCACATGGAACAGGATCGGCGTGGAAATGTTGTAGGGCAGGTTGCCGACCAGCCGGATTTGTCCGTCACCAGCGTGTGAGTCGCCTGCCAGCGCGCTGAAGTCGACGTTCATCACATCGGCGTGGATCAGGGTCAGGTTGCCGTGCGTTCTTGCCGCTGCGGTGAGTGGCTCGAGCAGATCGCGGTCGAATTCGATCGCGGTCAGTGCGCCGTGGCGGTCCAGCAACGGGAAAGTGAGCGCACCCTGGCCTGGGCCGATCTCGACGATGCGATCGCCAGGACGCGGGTCGATAGCGAGCACGAGTTTGTCGACGATGCCGCGCTCATGCAGGAAGTGTTGGCCGAGCGATTTCTTGGCCGGCTTGCCGAACTTGGCTTCGCCGGGCACGAAGTCGCGGCTCATGCGACCTCCATACGCGCGATACGCGTGCGTGCGAGCCGGGTGCAGGTCTCGATCGCGGCGAACAGACTCGACGGGTCGGCGATGCCGCGGCCGGCGAGTTCCAGCGCGGTGCCGTGATCCACTGCCACCCGCGGGTACGGCAGGCCCAGGGTGATGTTCACGGCATGCGCGAAATCGCTGTATTTCAGCACTGGCAGGCCCTGGTCGTGATACATCGCCAGCACTGCGTCATAGTCGGCGAGCTTCGCTGGCAGGAAAGCGGTGTCGGCGGGCAGTGGCCCGATGAGGCTCCAGCCTTCGCCGCGCAGTCGGTCCAGTAGCGGAATGATCAGGTCGCGTTCTTCATGGCCCAAATGGCCGTCTTCGCCTGCATGAGGATTCAGGCCGAGCACGGCGATCCGCGGCGTCGCGAGGCCGAAGTCGCTGCGCAGCGCGGTGTGGACGATGCGCAGCGTGCGCTCGAGTCCGTCGCTGGTGATCGCATCGGCGACCGCGCGCAGCGGCAGATGCGTGGTGGCAAGCGCGACGCGGACAATGTCGTTGGCAAGCATCATCACTACATCGGAACACGCCTGCGCCGCCAGTAGTTCGGTCGTGCCTGTGTAGGGGATACCGCCGTCGTTGATGGCGGCCTTGTTGACCGGCCCGGTGACCAGGCCGTCGCACAGGCCCTGTAGGCAGGCGTTGGCGGCGGTTTCGAGCGCACCGATGGTAGTGCGCGCATTGCGCGGCTCCGGGTCGCCGAAACGGGTCGCGAGGATTGTCGGAATTTCGACGTGGGCCAAGCGGCCTGGGCCGGCCGCGCTGGTGTCGTTCGGCGAGATCAGTCGCAGCGGCAGGCCGATGGCGGAGGCTGCGCGCAGCAGCGTGTCGCGGTCGCCGTAGACGATCAACTGCGCATCCCAATCCCGCTGGGCAGCGCGGACGACGAGCTCGGGACCGATGCCGGCCGGCTCGCCCGGGACCAGCGCGAGACGGGGGCGCCGGGACATCGAGCGCTTAACCGGCGCCGGCAGCGGCGTTGCCGACCCGGATGTCGATGAAGGCCTCACCGCGCATTTCGCGCAGGAAGCGGTTCCATTCGTCTTCCAGCTTGCGTTGGCCGATGCTTTCGCGGATCTGCGCGCGGCGATTCTCGTCGGTCGCATTGACCTGACGAGTACCGATGCGCTGCATGATGTGCCAGCCGGCCTGGGTTTTGAACGGCTCCGAAACCTGGCCATCGTTCAGCGCTGTGACCTGTGCGCCGAAGTCGGTGCCGTAGTCGTCCTGCGCGAACCAGCCAAGGTCGCCGCCGCGCGCC
>JANLSB010000045.1:0-1618 GCA_031362125.1 Lysobacterales bacterium
CGAGGAAATCCAGCATCTTCTGCGCGTCGGCCGAACCGGGTTCGAATTCGATGCCGGCGTAGATGTCCTCGGTGTTCTCGCGGAAGATCACCATGTCCACATCGCCGGGCTTCTTCACCGGCGAAGGCACGCCCTCGAACCAGCGCACCGGGCGCAGGCAGACGTACAGGTCCAGCATCTGCCGCAGCGCGACGTTGAGCGAGCGGATGCCGCCGCCGACCGGCGTGGTCAGCGGGCCCTTGATGCTGACCAGGTACTTGCGGCAGGCCTCGACGGTGGCGTCGGGCAGCCAGTTGCCGGTGGCGTTGAAGGCCTTCTCACCGGCGAGGACTTCCATCCACTCCAGCTTGCGCTGGCCGCCGTAGGCCTTGGCCACGGCGGCGTCCAGCACGCGCACGCTGGCGCGCCAGATGTCGGGGCCGGTGCCGTCGCCTTCGATGAAGGGGATGATCGGACGATCCGGCACGTTGAGGCCGTGCGGCGATTTGGTGATGCTGGTGCCGCCAGCGGGCACCGTGGGGGTGAAGTCGGCCATTCACTGTCTCCATGTAGACCGGCAGCAGCGCCGGCCAAGACCGCCATTGTCGCGGGTCCGGCAGGTGGGCGAAAGAGCCGGCGCGAGTGATGCCGAGGGCGGCTGACTTCCGGCACGGGCCGTGTGCGGGGTTTCGGAGAAGGATGGAACGATCTTTCCTCCACTGGAGCGCCTGCATGAGCCTGGATCGTCGCGATGTCCTGAAGCTGGCTGCATTGGCGCTGGCCGCAACCGCCACGGGCGCTCAGGCACAGGCCGCGCCTGCAGACGCCGGTGCCCCGCCGCGCGCTGCCAAACCGCTGGATCTGCTGATCCTCGGCGGCACCGGTCTCACCGGTCCGCACCAGGTGCGCTACGCGCTGGCGCGCGGGCATCGGGTCACCATCTTCAATCGCGGCCGCAAGCAGCCGGAATGGCCGGGCGAAGTGCAGCAACTGCTCGGCGACCGCGACAAGAACGACTACGCATCGATCGCTGCCGAAGTTGCCAAGGGCCGGCGCTGGGACGCGGTCATCGACAACCCCAGCAGCGTGCCGGTGTGGATCCGCGATGCGGCGAAAGTGCTCAAGGGTCGCGTCGGCGGCTACACCATGATTTCCAGCCTGTCGGCCTACGCCGGCAACGCGATCCCCGGCGAAGACGAGAACGCGCCGCTGGCGACCTTCGACGGCGATCCGCTGAAGGAGACCATGGCGACGCTGCGCGCCGACATGAACAAGTATTCCGGACTGAAGGCGGCCACCGAAGCGGAGACGCGCAAACAGTTCGGCGCGAACGCGACCATCGTGCGCCCGGGTCTGATCGTCGGCCCCGGCGACGACACCGACCGCTTCACGTACTGGCCGCTGCGCCTCGCGCGCGGCGGAGAAGTGCTGTGCCCCGGCGACGGCCGCGACCCGGTGAAATTCATCGACGCGCGCGATCTGGGCGAATGGATGATCCGCCTCGCCGAACAGAAAGCGCGCGGCGCCTACAACGCCATCGGCCCGGACTACATGCTCGACATGGCCGCGCTGCTGCACGGCATCCGCGCGTCCACCACCGCAGGCGCGACGCTCACTTTCGTGCCGGCGGATTTTCTCG
>JANLSB010000086.1:0-1509 GCA_031362125.1 Lysobacterales bacterium
CTTCGATCCGCGGAGGCGCACATGAGCAGCCCCGTTCCCTTGCTTGATCTGAAGGACTTCAGCCTGGAGTTCCGCACCCGCAGCGGCACCGTGCGCGCGCTCGAAGCCATCGACCTGCAACTGCACCGCGGCGAGATGGTCGGGCTGGTCGGTGAAAGCGGCTCGGGCAAGTCGGTGCTGAGCTACGCGCTGCTGGGCATCAGCGACCGCGCCGCGAAGGTCACCAGCGGCAGCGCGATGTTCGGCGGGCTCGATCTGCTGAAGGCCGATGAGGCGACGCTGGCTGATCTGCGCGGGCGCGAGATCTCGATGGTGTTCCAGAGCCCGCGCACGGCGCTCAACCCGATCCGCAGCGTCGGCTACCAGATCGAAGACGTGTTGCGCCGGCATGCTGCGGCCACGGGACCCGATTTGGGTACCAGCCTGAAGCAGCGCACCGTGCAGGCGCTGCGCGAGGTGGCGATTTCCGACCCCGAACGCCGTATCGCCGCGTACCCCTTCGAGATGTCCGGCGGCATGTGCCAGCGCGTGATGATCGCGTTGGCCCTGGCCTGCCGGCCGAGCCTGCTGATCGCCGACGAACCGACGACGGGTCTCGACGTCACCACGCAGGCGTCGGTGATGGACCTGATCAGCGGCCTGGCGCGCGAACGCCAGATGGCCACGCTGTTCATCACCCACGACCTGGCGCTCGCCGCCGACCACTGCGACCGCATCGTCGTGATGCACGCCGGCCACGCCGTGGAGGCCGCACCCACGCGCGCGCTGTTCGACACGCCACGCCACCCGTACACCGCGCGCCTGATCACGTCCACGCCTGGCGAAACCAGCCGCATCGACAGCCTGGCCCCCGTGCCCGGCAACCTGCCCGACCTGCGCCGCGCGTCCTTGCCCGCCTGCCGCTTTGCCGAACGCTGTGAACGTGCCGACGACCGCTGCCGCAGCGAACGCCCGCGGCTCGAACCGAATGCCACCCACGCCGTGGCGTGCTGGCACCCGCTGGGCACCGCGGTCGCCGCCACCGAGCCTGCCCATGCCTGAAGCCGACGCCCTGCTGAACGTCGAGCGCCTGCACAAGCGCTTTCCCGTCACCGGCCGCAAGGGCGCGCTGCTGCACGCGGTGGACGACGTTTCGCTGACCATCGGCAAAGGCGAAAGCGTCGGCCTGGTCGGTGAATCCGGCTGCGGCAAGAGCACGCTGGTGCGCGTGCTGGCGCGGCTGCTCGACGCCACCGACGGCCGCATCGTCTTCGACGGCAACGACCTCGCGGCATTGCCTGCCAACGGCTTCGCGCGCAGGCCCGAACGCGCCGCGATTCAGATGGTTTTTCAGGACCCGACCGACAGCCTGAACCCGCGCTTCACCGCCCGCGAAACCATTGCCGAGCCGCTGCGCCTGCTGGCCGGCATGGACGGCACAGCCGCCAACGCGCGGGTCGACGAAGTCGCGCTGCAGGTCGGCCTGCCGCTGGAGCTGCTGTCGCGGTTTGCGCACCAACTCTCGGGCGG
>JANLSB010000364.1:0-2705 GCA_031362125.1 Lysobacterales bacterium
CACCGAAACCGCGCGGACGGATATCGATTTCACCCTTCCGGCACCGGTTCCGCGGGACTTGACGTTGCCGCAGTTGCAGGTCACCACCGCTGATCTCACGACTGAAATCGTCGAAGTCGAGACCTTCGAGCCACGTGGTTCGGTCCGTGTTCTGGAGCGCCCAACGCTGACTGTGCCCACACCGGTCCTGCCCACGCTGCGCAGGCAGGTGACCGATGTCGAAGTGTTGCAACAGGACGTTCAACTGCGTGAGATGACGCCAATCCCATCGCGCACGCCGCAGTTGCGGGACCCGGTGCTGCGTGTCACACCGGGCGAAGTCCAAGTGCGGGCAAGCCCGGCGCCTGCGACCTCTACCGCGCCCGCAGCCTCTGCGTCGACGCCGGCCCCACCGGCCACCGTCCCGGTCAGTTCCAGCGCCGCCGGCCGAGCGCCGGCCGCCTCCAGTGCGGCGGCGTCCAATGCACCTGCTGTGGGTGGCCGACCCCAGGCACAGGGCACGGGTCGGCCGACGGGCCTTGCGCCTTCCGGAGCCGGTCCGGGACCATCGCCTCGCCCCGGAGCGACCGCGAGCCCGACGCGAAGCGACGACTGGGGCGACTCCAATCGCAACGTGCCCGGCAATAGTAATGCCGGCCGTAATCCTGGGCTGTTCAACAGTGATGGCAGCGTGCGTTTGCCCGGCGACGGTGGCCGCGCCGGCGGCGGCCTGCCGCCCGGTACGATCATCGAGGACTTCGAAAAGATCGATCGCATGGGCACGTGGCTGAAACGCCCGCCGCTCGACTACACGCCGACGCGCTTCGATCGTTTCTGGATCCCCAACCGCTCGCTGTTGGAAGAATGGGTCAGCCGCGGCATCAGGAAAGTTGCGATTCCTATTCCTGGCACCACCAAGCGGATCGAATGCACGGTGTCCCTGCTTCAGGCCGGAGGAGGGTGCACAATCTACGACCCCAATCTGCAGGATCAGGAAGCTGTCGCACGGCCGCCGCCGGATGTGCCGTTCAAGCCCGAACTGCAGGAAGACAAAGACAGTCTGAAAAAATAGTCATCACAAATGAAACGGGAGCCGTTTCGGCTCCCGTTTTCGCTGCGCGACTCTGATGGCTGCGGTGCTCAGCGGTTGTGCAGGTCGCCGAGCGGGCCGGATTGCGAAGCGAAGTACGCGGCAAGGTCGGCGATACCCTGATTGTCGAGGTTGCCGGCATCGACCGCCCCCTTGATCTGAGTGCTCATCAGCGCATGCTCACGGCCGCCATCGCGGTACTGCTGGATCGTGTGGAACAGGTAATCCTGGTGCTGGCCAGCGAGCACTGGGTAGGTCACGTCGATCGGTTTGGCACCGCCAGCGCCGTGGCAGTCCACGCAGGACTGCCCGGTGCTGCCGAGCTTCTTGTTGGCGGCGATCTGCTCGCCGCGAGCGGCAACGCCGCCATAGGCGGTGACGTGTTCGAACTCGGCTTTGTGGGCCTCGCCTTCGCCGGCATGCTCTTCGCTTTTGCCGCAGGCGGAGAGGCTGGCGCTGAGGGCCAGTCCCAGGAAAATGGCGATGGGACGCTTCGTCATGAGGGCGGCGCTCACTTCTTCAGGCTCGAAATGTAGGCGGCGATATCGGCGATGTCCTGCTCGGAGAAGCTTTGCGCCTGCGCCTGCATGGTGGGGTGTTTACGCGTGCCCGCCTTGTATTCGGTCAGTGCGTTGACCAGGTATTCCGCCGACTGCCCCGTGATTCTGGGCACCTGATAGCTCGGATAGGCATTCTTATAGCCGGTGATGCCGTGGCAACCTTGGCAGGTGTATGTCAGCGGCTTACCTTTTTCTGGGGAACCGGTGGCTGGCGTCTGTGCATGCGCGGTGAGCGATGCGAGGAGAACGAGGCAGCCGGCGAGCAGCGGAAAGCGATTCGGCGATCGGATCATGTCTGGCGTCATGTCTGGCGTCATGTCAGTGGTGTCGGGCGCGACTTGGAATTCGCACATAGGCTTCTCGGAGCCGAAGCAGACCTTGCGGTTTTGGCCGGGGACCGTAGCGAGCGTGCAATCCGAACAGTATAGCGTGAGCCCCAAGCGTGTCATGCCCTTTGTGCCTGTCGGACGGGGCAGTAGCCCAGCATGGGTCGCGTATCTCTGCTCCTCCGGTCGGCGATGACGTCAGTGACCATGACCTCTGGCCGATGTCCGATGTGAATGGGTGATATACCTTGATACCACACCTCACGACTACGCCGACGATGCCCATGATGCCCGCCGACTCCACTCCGTGCCCTCCGGTCTCCAGGATCCCCTTCGCCCGGGCGATGGGCATCGGTGTGTTGCTTGGCTGTCTTGCCCTGACCGCCTGCAAATCCGGCGCTGGTGGCGATGCCGAAGCCAGCACAAAAGAGCAGGAGAAGAAAGCCAAGGACACCGTGCCCGTGGAAGTCGCGCGCGTTTCCCGACGAGCGATTGCCGCCAGCTATACAGGAACTGCGCCGCTGGAAGCCCGCGGCGAGTCGCAGGTTGTCGCCAAGACATCCGGTGTTGCGCTGCAGGTGCTCGCTGAAGTCGGCCAACAGGTCCGCGCCGGCCAAGTGCTGATCCGACTCGATTCCGATCGTGCTGCGCTGCAGGCGGCACAGAGTGCGGCGCAGATGCGCAAACTCGAGGCCAACTACAACCGTTCGCTGCAGTTGTCCAAGCAGCAGCTGGTCAGCGCCAACGATC
>JANLSB010000104.1:0-1974 GCA_031362125.1 Lysobacterales bacterium
CGGACTTGGCGAGCGCCTTGCGAAGCTGATCGAAGGCGAATTCAGCAGTGCACCGCGGGTCCGCGCCGACCGGCCTCGACCATTGTTCAGCACCCGGCTGCCGGAAGCGCTGGCCCGGCTGATGTCGCCGTTGCTCTAGGCCGGCGACGGACGGCAGGACCGGACCGGCCGGCGGCCTGTCAGCGCCATGGGGCTCCGGAGTAGACTGGCGCCCGTCCCCCATTCCCCCGGCACTCCTCCCCGGTAAGGACGCGACTCATGCCCTGGCTTCTTCTTCTCATTGCCGTTGCCCTGTTTCTGGTCGCATTGAGCGCCACCTCGATGGCGATGGTTGTCCTCTGTGTTCTGGCTTCGCTGGGCCTAAGCATCTTCGCGATCATGGGCCTGCTGGCACAGCGCGTCGGCAACAGCGCCCGCAGCGAAACCATGCTGATCGATCCCATGGAACTGCGCCGACTGCGCGAACAGGCTGAAGCCAAGCGTGCGGAAGCCGCCGGGACACCGGCCCCGACTGCCGGCGATACTGTGCAGTCCTAGCGAAACATCGTCAGTTACGTCTTTGACCGTCCTCAGCGTCAACGTCAACAAGATCGCGGTACTGCGCAATTCGCGCGGTGGCACCGACCCCGACGTGGTGTCCGCTGGTCGCGTCTGTCTGGATGCCGGCGCCCATGGCATCACCGTGCATCCTCGGCCCGACGCACGTCATATCCGCGCCGATGATGTTTACGCCCTGGCCGAGCTCACCCGCGCTTACGGCGTCGAATTCAATCTCGAGGGCAATCCGTTCGCACCGCCGCGAGCAGGCTATCCAGGCTTCCACGCACTGTGTGTGGAGACGCGTCCGGCGCAGGCGACCTTGGTGCCCGATGGGGATGGCCAACTCACGTCGGATCACGGCTTCGATTTCGTCCACGACCTCGTTGCCCTGCGCACGCAGGTCGCCGGCCTGAAAGCGCTGGGTTGTCGCGTCAGTCTGTTCGCGGATGCTGGTGCGGACATCGCGGCCGCTGCAGCCAGCGGGGCCGACCGCATCGAGCTGTACACGGGTCCTTACGCAGAAGCCTTCGCCTCAGGTACAGTTGAAGCGCAGCTGGCAGCATTCGCGAACACAGCGCAAGACGCTGGTGGCCACGGACTCGGCGTCAACGCCGGGCACGATCTGAACGAGGCAAACCTTGGACGGTTCCTGCGCGAAGTGCCGGGCGTATTGGAAGTATCGATCGGCCACGCCCTGATCAGCGATGCGCTGTATCTCGGGCTTGCAGCCACCGTGAAACGCTATCTCGCCGCTATCGCCGGTCGCTGAGTCGCGAGCGGCGCAAGGCCGCCCGCGACGCGCGGAAGATCACCGTTTGAAAGTGATGTTGTTGATGCCAACGTTCTGTGCGGTGGCCAGCACCCTGGCGACCGTCTGATACTCCGCGTCGCCATTGGCGTCGATGCGAAGAATCACCGGTTCGGTGCCGGCACGCTCCACTTCGGCCGAAAATACCGACGACAATGCCGACGCCGGCATCAGTCGGTCGCCAACGAAGACCTCGCCTGCGGCATTGATGCGCAGCTCGATCGGCGGCGGTGGTTCCGGTCGCGGCGGACCCGAACGGCCAAGTGTGAGTGGAATGGCCTGACTGAACACAGGGGCGGTGACCATGAAGATCACCAACATCACCAGCATCACATCGACCAGCGGCGTGATGTTCATTGCCGAAATGGCGTCCTGCCGGGTTTCTGCTTGCGCGAAAGCCATGGCCTTGCTCCTCTCGGTTGGGTACGGTTCCACGTTACTCGCGCCCGGCTCGGGCATGCAAGCCCCCACACCTCGACAGATGCAATAAAAACGCCGCCTCAAGGGCTAATGCCAGTCAGTTAAGCTGACTGGCATTTTTTTGCTGTGTACTTTTGAGGTCGCCGTTTGACTTCACGTGGACAAGAGCGTTGTCGTCTGGGCGGCAATAGATAGGCGCGGGCTTG
>JANLSB010000110.1:0-2581 GCA_031362125.1 Lysobacterales bacterium
GAAGCCGGCTACGGCGCGCGTTCGCTCAAAGTGCTGCGCAGGATTTCACTGGCGCCTACCTACATGGGCCATGAAACCGTGCTGGTGCTGGCGCGTGATCTTTACGAAGAGCGCCTGCAGGGCGACGAACCCGAGTTGCTGGACGTACTGCCGTGGCGGCTCGATGCGCTGCATGAATTGATTCTGGAAGAAGATTTTTCCGAAGGGCGTTCGATCGCCGCACTGTTTCTGGTCAGGGAGTGGTTGCATCATGCCGATGCTCGTTGAAGACGCGATCCGCGAAAGCGTGATCGCGCTGGCGCAGTCCGCAGCCGCCGATATCCTCGCAATCTACGAACATCCGTTCGATGTCGAGCGCAAGACCGACGACAGTCCGCTGACTGCCGCCGATCTGGCCTCGCACCGACGCATCGTCGAAGGTCTGCATCGGCTTACGCCCGACATACCGGTGCTGTCGGAGGAATCGGCGGACATCGATATCGGCATGCGCAGCAGTTGGTCGCGGTTGTGGTTGGTCGATCCGCTCGACGGCACTCGCGAGTTCGTCAAGCGCAACGGCGAATTCACCGTCAATATCGCGCTGATCGAAGACGGCGTGGCCACGTTCGGCGTGATCCAGGCGCCGGTCACCGGCGAATTGTGGTGGGGCGATCTGGCCCACGGCGCGTATCGTCGCGATGCCGTCGGCGAAATCGCGCTCGAAACGCGCACGCCAGCGCTGCCGTCGCTGCGGGTCGCCGCCAGCCGCTCGCATCGCGATCCGCGCACCGAGGCGTTCATGGCGAAGATGGCCGCACAGATGGGCGAACTCGAGGCGATAGGTGTCGGTTCGTCGCTGAAATTCTGCCGCGTCGCCGAGGGTGCCATCGACGTCTATCCGCGCTTCGCACCGACCAGCGAGTGGGACACCGCCGCGGGCCAATGCATCGTCGAAGCCGCAGGCGGCCACGTGCTCGACCCGCAGGGCCGGCCATTCCGCTACAACCAGCGCGACACGCTGCTCAACGGCGATTTCGTGGCGTTGGGGGATGGCGCCTTGCCATGGCAGAAATGGTTGTCGGACGGTGAGGCATAAGACGTGACAAGAGGCATGCCATCCCGAACGAGGGCGCAGCCCGAGGAGGGATCTGCTTTGGGTCCGATCCATAGCGACAGCAGATCCCTCACGTACGTTCGGGATGACAACGCGTGAATGACCATGACTGATCCCACCGACATCCACCGCCTTCTCGCCATCATGGCCCGCCTGCGCGCTCCGCAGGGCGGTTGCCCGTGGGATCTCCAGCAGACCTTCGCGACCATTGCGCCGTACACGGTGGAGGAAGCCTATGAAGTCGCCGACGCGATCGACCGCAGCGATCTGGACGATCTGAAGGACGAGCTTGGCGATCTGCTGTTCCAGGTCGTGTTCCACGCGCGCATGGCCGAGGAGCAGGGCGCGTTCGCGTTCGCCGATGTGGTCGCCGCGATCAGCGACAAGATGGAGCGCCGGCACCCGCACGTGTTCGCGGGCATGAGCATCGTCGACAGCGACGCGCTGAATGCGATGTGGGATGCGGAGAAGAAAAAGGAACGGCTTGCCAAGCATGGCGACCCCACGGATACCTCCGCGCTGGCCGGAGTCGCCCGCGGTCTGCCGGAATGGCAGCGCGCGGTGAAGCTGCAGAAGAAGGCCGCGACCGTCGGCTTCGACTGGCCGGGCCCGACGCCGGTGATCGAAAAAATCAAGGAAGAGCTTGAGGAAGTCCGCGTCGAATTCGATGCGCTCGCCGCCGCGCCGGACAGCGCTGTGGTGCGCGACCGGTTGGAGGATGAACTCGGCGATCTGCTGTTCGTCGCCGCGAATCTCGCCCGTCACGCGAAGGTCGACCCCGGCGCCGCGCTGCGCCGGGCCAATCACAAATTCGAGCGCCGCTTCAGGGCGATGGAAGTCATGGCCGCTGCCGACGGCGTGCGTCTGAGCGATCTGTCGCTGGATGCGCAGGACGCGTACTGGAACCGTGCGAAAGCGGCCGAACCGGTCGGCATGGGGCTCGAAACATGAACTGCTTCCGCCATCACGATCACGAGGCGGTCGGCGTCTGCGCAGCCTGCGGCAAAGGTCTGTGCGGCGAAGCGTGCGCCCACGATGGCGCGTTCGGCCTGCATTGCGATACCTCCTGCGCGCAGCGTCTGCATCGGCGCGAACCGCGCGGCGATACGCCGCTCGGCTGGGTCTGGTCGACGCTGCTGGTCGTCGTGGGCGGCGTGCTGCTTTACTACGGTTATCTCTATTCGGAATGGACGATGAGCGTGCCGAATCTGCTTGGCATGATGTTCCTCTGGTACGGCATCGTGCTGTTGCTGCAGCGTGTGGCGAATCGTCCGTCAAAACCCGAATCGCCGCTCTCGACCAATCTCTGATCGGAGACACCCATGGCCGGTTATTCCAGCTTTCGCGAGTTCTATCCGTTCTATCTGGGCGAGCATCAGAACCTCATCTGCCGCCGGCTGCATTTCGTCGGCAGCTCCGGAACCTTGGGCTGCATCCTGGCAGCGATCGTTCGCGACAATGCCTGGTGGTTTCTGGGCGCCCTGATCT
>JANLSB010000119.1:0-5307 GCA_031362125.1 Lysobacterales bacterium
CGCGCCGCGATCAACGCGCCGATGCAGGGTACCGCCGCCGACATCATCAAGCGGGCGATGATCGACATCGATCGCTGGATCGCCGGGCATGCCGACCGGGCGAAGATGCTGCTGCAGGTGCACGACGAACTGGTGTTCGAATGCGACGCGGACTTTGTCGACACCCTCATGAGCGAAGCGACGGCACGGATGGCCGCTGCCGCCGAGCTGCGGGTGCCGCTGGTGATCGATGCGGGAATGGGGGATAACTGGGACGAGGCCCACTGACGGGTTGCCCTCGCATGGCCTGGAATCCGTCTGGCGCGGGACGAGGTTCACTGGGCGCGCGGCGATTCCAATTGCAAAAAAAGACCAGCCTGCAAGTTCAGACAGGTTTTTCTCACTCCTTTCCGCGAATATGAACGCCGGTTGCACAAGCCGTGAATCGATCCTGAATTCAACGCATTGTTAACCGTCTTTTTTACGAACTCTCTACATCGATCATGGTCAACTTACTCGCGACAGATGCAACGTCTGTCGCAGACCAGCCCTTTCCCCTAGGGTCTGGTCGCCGGAACGTAAGACTCTCCCCAAGTCCCGTTCCAAGCCCCGCCGGTTCCCCCACCTGCGGGGCTTTTTATTGGCTGCGATTTGTCCAGCCGGAACGGTCGGCTGCGGTTCGGCGCGAAATGTATCGCAGGCTTTCCCTTTGCCCGTCTGCGCGCGAGACTGGCGCTCTTGCCGCTGCGGAGACCGTCGATGCACGAGATGTTCCAGCTGTCCGCGCCGTGGTGGCACTTCGCGCTCCGCGCGGTTGCGGTCTATGTGCTGGTGATCCTGCTGGTGCGGCTGTCGGGGAAACGCGCGGTAGGCCAGTTCACGCCGTTCGATCTGGTGCTGCTGATCCTGATCGGCAACGCGGTGCAGAACGGCATGAACGGCGGCGACAATTCGCTCACCGGCGCGGTGATTCTGGCTGTGTGCCTGATCGTGCTGAACTACGGCGTGGCGTTCGTCGCCGCGCGCAGCCCGCGCGCGCGCACCTTCATCGAAGGCAAACCGGTGGTGCTCGCGCGCGACGGCAAGGTCTTCCGAGACGTGCTCAGACGCGAGCTGGTCAGCAACGCCGATTTTCTCGAAGCGATGCGCGAAACCGGCTGCAGCGAGATCGAAAAGATCCGCTTGGCGACGCTGGAAACCAACGGCCGGATCAGCATCGTGTTGGCCGACGGGACACCGCCGTCCGCCTGACCTCGTCAGGCGGAACCGCCCAACCAATCGCGTGGACGCAAGTAATCAGCCAGCCGCGCCTCATCGCTGCCGGCTTCCGGCGTGTAACCGTATTCCCAACGCACCAGCGGCGGCAGGCTCATCAGGATCGATTCGGTGCGCCCGCCGGACTGCAGTCCGAACAGGGTGCCGCGATCGAGCACAAGATTGAATTCGACGTAGCGGCCACGGCGATACAGCTGGAACTGGCGCTCGCGCTCGCCGTACGGGAGATCTTTGCGGCGTTCGACGATCGGCAGATAGGCATCGAGGAAGCCATCGCCGACCGCGCGCTGGTAGGCGAAGTCGCGCTCGAAGTCCTCGTGCAGATCGTCGAAGAACAGCCCGCCGACGCCGCGGGTTTCGCCGCGATGTTTGAGCAGGAAATACTCGTCACACCACTGTTTGTGCGCGGCGTAGCGCGCTTCGCCGCCGAACGGTGCGCACAGATCGCGCGCAACCCGATGCCAGTGGCGCACATCCTCGTCGAAGGGATAGAACGGGGTCAGATCGAAACCGCCGCCGAACCACCAGGCCACGGTTTCGCCGTCGCGAATCGCGCGGAAGTGGCGGACGTTCGCATGCGTGGTCGGCAGATACGGATTGCGCGGATGGAACACCAGCGACACCCCGACCGCGCGCCACGATGCACCCGCCAACTCGGGCCGCGCAGCGGTGGCCGATGGCGGCAGCTTCGTGCCCGAGACATCCGAGAACCCGATGCCCGCCTGCTCGAACACCGCACCATCGCGCAGGATCCGCGTGCGGCCGCCGCCGCCTTCGGCACGCTCCCACACGTCTTCGATAAAGGTCGCTTGCCCATCCGCGGCCTCGATCGCGGCGCAGATGCGGTCCTGCAGGCCGGTGAGGTAGTCGCGAACGCGGTGGAAGTCGGGATCGATCATGGTGTCGGACTCATAAAACCCTCGTAGGGTGGGCCTTGGCCCACCATTGCGGCGTCACCGTTCGCACCGCACACCCGGCGGAACGGTTTCGCTTATTGTTGAGCACAGCGGGAAGATTGCAATGGTGGGCCAGGGCCCACCCTACAATCGTCGATCACTCATTCAACGTCCCATCCACCGCATAGGCACCGACCGGCGGCAATACCTCTCCGGACTCCTGATCGTACTGACGCAAAACTTCATCGAAGCCGAATCGAGGGCTCCACCCGAGCCGGGCGATGGCGGCTTCGGCGCAATACACGCGATCGATCGATTGCGGGATGGTCCACTTGCGTCCAACGAATGCTTCGACCAACGCGGGGCAACGCTCCGCGATGAGGGCCGGTGCGTCGCTCTTCAGCCGCTCCGCGTCTCCCTGGCGGAACGGCGTGGCGCCGGAGATCACGAAAGTCTCGCTCGGTGCGCCCGCATGATCCACGGCCATGGCGTGCGCGCCGGCAACGTCGCGGGCATCGATGCCGCGATGCAGGCGCAACACCGCCATCGCGTTCGCGGGCTCCGGAAAGCAGCGGGACATCCGCAATATGCGCAGCGAAGGCCCACCTTGTCCGGCGGCTTCGTGCAGCAGGGCTTCGGCGGCGAGTTTTGTGCGGTGATACACGGTCCGCGGCTGCGGTTCGAGCGCTTCGTCAACCCATGCCGCACGATCCGGCGCGTCGACAGCATCGCCGTACAGCGCTGTCGTGCTTGTAAAGACGATCCGCGATACGCCCGCTGCGGTGGCGAGATCGAGCAATCTCCGCGTGGCATCGACATTGATGCGCTGGAATTCGCTATCGGATACATGACCGACATGCGGCGCATGCAACGCTGCCGTATGCACGAGCGCATCGACGCCATCCAGCGCCCGGCGCAGGACGGTTTCGTCGCCCAGATCGGCAAGCCATTGCACTGCCGAACCCGGGTTGCGATCGAGTCCTTGCGGATGATCGCCCCGGCGGGCGAGCCGGATCCAGATCGCGCGACCAACGCGGCCGCCGGTCCCGGTGATCAGATAGCGGCGGCGATGGGCGTTCACGCCGGCTGCAGATTCGCATACGCCATCACCAGCCACTTGCTGCCTTCGTCCTCGAAATTCACCTGCACGCGCGCGTGCGCGCCGCTGCCTTCGATGTCCGTGACGACGCCGCTGCCGAACTTCGCGTGGCTGACGTTCTGGCCGAGGCGCAGGCCGGGACTTTCCTGCAGCGAGGCGTGGCCGCGGTTCTGCTGCCAGGTGTCGCGGCGGGCATTGGGGTTGTACATCGGCCGCGCGACCTGGATCTTCGGCCGAATTTCGTGGATCAGCGTCGGCGGAATCTCGCGCAGGAAGCGCGACGGCAGGCCGTACATCTCCTGGCCGTGCAGGCGCCGGGCCTCGGCGTAGGTGATCACCAGTTTCTGCCGTGCGCGGGTGATGCCGACGTAGGCGAGCCGGCGTTCTTCTTCAAGACGACCTGCTTCCTCGATCGATTTGTTGTTCGGAAACAGCCCTTCTTCCATGCCGACCAGGAACACCAGCGGAAACTCCAGGCCCTTGGCGCTGTGCAGGGTCATCAGCTGCACGCCATCCTCGCCGGCCTCGGTCTGACCTTCGCCGGCTTCCAGCGCGGCATAGGCGAGAAACGCGACCAGCTCCGGCAGCGCAGCGGACTCGTCGTCGTCGCCCTTCACGAAGCGCGAAGCCACCGACACCAATTCGTCGAGATTGTCGGTGCGGGAATCCAGCGAACCCTTCGACAGCGCGGCGTAATGATCGCGCAGCGCGGAGCGGGCCAGCACGTGGTCGATCTTGTCCTTCAGCGGCAGATCGGCCGACTCCTGAGCGATGCTGTCGATCAGGCCCTCGAACATCGCCAATGCGTTGCGCGCGCGCCCCGGCAGCGCATCGCCGCGCGACACCAGTGCGGCCGCTTTCCACAGCGACACGCTGTGGGCGCGCGCATGCCGGCGGACTTCGTCGAGCGTGCGCTCGCCGATCCCGCGCGTGGGCGTGTTGACCGCGCGCTCGAACGCCGCATCGTCGTCGCGGTTGGCGATCAGCCGCAGATAGGCCAACGTGTCCTTGATTTCGGCGCGCTCGAAGAACCGCATGCCGCCGTAGACGCGGAAGGGAATCTGTTCGCCCAACAGGGTTTCTTCGAACGCGCGCGATTGCGCGTTGCTGCGATAGAGGATCGCGGTTTCGCCGTGACTGCCGCCGTCGCGCACCCAGGCACGGATGCGCTCGATCACGAACCGCGCTTCGTCGATTTCGTTGTAGGCCGAATACAGATCGATCGTTTCGCCTTCGCCGCTGTCGGTCCACAGCTCCTTGCCCAGACGCGACGGGTTGTGCGCGATGACCGCGTTGGCGGCATTGAGGATGTTGGCGCTGGAGCGGTAATTCTGTTCGAGGCGGATGGTGCGCGCGCCGGGAAAATCGCGCAGGAAACGCTGCACGTTTTCGACCTTGGCGCCGCGCCAGCCGTAGATGGCCTGGTCGTCGTCGCCCACGGTGAACACCTGGCCAGTGTCGCCAGCGAGCAGGCGGATGAACGCGTACTGCAGGCTGTTGGTGTCCTGGAACTCGTCGATCAGCAGCTGCTGGAAGCGATGGCGGTAGTGGGTCAGCAGCGCCGGATGATCGCGCAGCACCTCATGCGCGCGGAGCAGGATTTCGGCGAAATCGACCAGCCCGGACTGCTCGCAGCGCGCCTGATACAGGGTATAGGCGCGCAGCATCACGCTGGCCCATTCGTCCTTCTCCGGCTGGATGTGCTGCGGCCTTCTGCCTTCGTCCTTCTGCGCGTTGATCCACCACGCGATCTGCCGCGGCGGGAAGCGCGCTTCGTCCAGCTCCAGCGCCTGCACCACGCGCTTGACCAGCCGCAGCTGATCGTCGCTGTCGAGGATCTGGAAGGCTTCGGGCAGCTTCGCGTCCTGCCAGTGCAGGCGCAGCAGGCGATGGGCGAGGCCGTGGAAGGTGCCGATCCACATGCCGCGACTGCCGCCGGGCAGCAGCGATTCGGCGCGATGGCGCATCTCGCCCGCGGCCTTGTTGGTGAAGGTCACCGCGAATATGCCGTGCATCGGCACGCCGTAGACCTCGTGCAGCCAGGCGATGCGATGGGTG
>JANLSB010000145.1:0-12438 GCA_031362125.1 Lysobacterales bacterium
GCGCGCCACACTCGTACGCGATACCGGAGAACTCGCGACTGCCGTATTTGTCGAACACGCGAGCGCCGAAGGCCTCTTCAATGATCTTGCGGCTCTCCTCCGGCAGCGCCTGAGCGGACGAGATGATCCCGCGGGGCCGCAACTTTGGCCGGTTCGCCGCCGATCCGAGGTGCCCGGCGAGATAGTTGAACGATTCCGCGTAGCCGTCGATCAGAACGGGATCGAAGGAGGCGAGGCGCCCGAGGAACGAGGCCATGGCGCCTTCGGACATCTCGAAGGCAGGCACGAAGAGTCGGCGAAGGAGCCACGCATCGAAACGCTCGCGCGCCACCTGCGACGGACTCATCCCGAGCGTCTGATGCCACAGGCGCGCCTGGCGATCGCCAAACGTCCAGCCCGTCCACTCCATCGCGCGCAGGGTGGAGGCCAGCCGGATTTCCAGTTGATGCTGGTCGGCGTAGCAGACGAACGGCTCGCCGGTGGAACCCGAGGTGGCGATGCGCAGAATGCGGTCGTTGTCGTGATTGTCGGAGAGGAGGTCGAAATGAAGGTTCTCGCGCACGTCGGCCTTGCCGAGCAGAGGCATCTTCGCGAGATCGTCGAGCGTCTTGATGTCCTCGGGGCCAAGGCCAAGAGCCTCCATCCGCTCTCGGTAGTAGCCGACATGATGGTAGGCGTGGCGGATGAGCCGTCGTAGCTTTTCTTCCTGCAGCAGACGCATTTCCTCGAGTTCACCGCCGTAGCTCAGGCACATCGTGGGCGTCATCAGTCCCGCACGCACGCGCTCCGCACCGAACGAGAACAGCTTGCGCACGGCAGTGTCCCAGCCGCGGATCTTCGCCACCGGCTTGGTCTCGCCGCGGTTGCAGTACAGCATCGGCTTGATGTCGAGCGCGCTGCCCAGCGTGGCGCTGAACAGGCTGACGCTTTTGTCGCCCTTGGCCTTGGTGCGCGAACGCAGATACATCAGGTCGCGCGGCACCATGTAGGCATGGGTGTTGATCGCAAGATTCTCCAGCCGCGCACGAATCTTGGCCATGCCTTCGCCGGCATTGATCATGCGGATCGCTTCCACCGCAGTAACGCCCTGGGCGGCGAACAGCGTCTGGGTGTCGATCACCCGCAGCGCGAACGGCGAAGTATGTCCGGCGGCGGACCGCATCGGCCGGTAATCGTTCAGGATCACGAAGCTCGCCTGCATGGCGTTGTCGTAGATCGGGCTGCGCGTCCTGGTGATGGTGAGGCAGAACACGTGGTCGTAATCGATCACCAGCTTCTGCAGAAATAGGTCCCGGATCTGATTGACCGTGAACGGCATCGTCTCCGCCTCGGCACCGCGCTCGACGACGTGCTCGTTGAGAAATTGCAGCGTCGCCTGTTCATTGCGGTGATCCGCAAGGACCGCATCCCCGATCTTGACCGTGATCGGGAGGATTTCGATGTGATTCCGTTCTAGAAAGCTCCCTGGCAGATCGCATGCCGAGTCAACGACCAGACCGATGCGCATGACAGTGGTTCCCGTAGTGACAGAGTGACCCTGGATGACAAGCAAACCGCGTGCCACGCCGAACGCTACGGTCGCATACATTCAGTTTCGCTGCACCCCCACCGGCAATGCCACCACTCTGCGCATCTCCGTTTCGTCCAGAAGCGTTGGATCGTGCAGGACTGCAAGCGCGAACGCATGGGCATCATTCCCCCAAAACAGCGAATTGCCAAGTGCTAGCGTTGGCACTCCGAACACGCCCATGGTCAGCGCAATTTCGGTGCAGGTCCGCAGCATGGCCTTGACCTCGGCTGCGTCCGCCACGCCTGCCGGCAATCCCAGGGCTTCGCGCACAGGCTCAAGCGCCTGTGCGCTATCCGCGGATTGGCCCTGGACCCAGATCCAATCGAACAGCGCATCAATGGAGGCGACCGATGCGCCTGCTGCAATGCACAAACGCAGAGCAGGCAGCGGGTTGAACGGATGCTTTGCCGGAAACCGCAGCGGCACGCCCGTCTGGCGCGCCTGCCAGAGCACGTGGCGGTAGGTGAATTCCCGCTTGGTCGGGATTTCCGCAGGTCCTTTCTGACCACGTGCGTCGAGAACTGCCGCAAGCAGGATCGGGACCGGAACGATGGAATGCTCGGCCATCAGCGCACGTACCTTCGGCCACTGCAGATAGGCGAAGGGCGAGATGAAATCGAAATACCAGCGGTTGGCGACGTCAGTCATTGCGGAACCTGATTGGGAAATACGGGGGACGCGTCAGCAACCGACCGCGTCGAACTCGGCCGCCGCATGCAGCAATTCGTCGGCTTCGGCGGCGCCGGAAAGAAACAGCACCGGATGCGAGAGGTTGCAGTGGTTGCTGGTCTCGAAGATCAGATCGAGTCTGCCGTCGCGGTCGAGGTCGCCGGCGAAGATCGGATGCGGCGATGCATCATCGCCGAGGCCGATCTTCAGCGCCGCCGAGAGTGCGCTGCTGCCGACCATGTCGACCAGCGTCTGTCGCCGACCGCGCTCGACATCGCCATCCTTGCCGTCTTCGCTCAGCGCGAGGCGGCAGCGATAAGTCATGCCATCGTGCGTCGCGTTCACGACGGCATCGGTGCAGCGGGTGAGGATGCGATAGACGCGGTCGCCGAGGCGCAAGCGCTGGACCGGCAGCGAGCCGGTGCCGACATATTCGCTGATGGCCGATGTCACCGGCCCGGCGTGCAGACCCGGGCCGCGCAGATAGGTGACGACATCGGCGCTGTCGTTGCTGCCGACTTCCCGGCCGGTCTTTTCGCCTTCGGTATCGGCGATCGCATCGAACACCGTCTTCACCCGCAGAGTCGAAACCTCCAGACGCGCTGCGCCGTCACTCACGCGCAGCGCGAGCCAGCGCTCGCCGTTGCGCGCGACCGGTTCACCGTCATGGAAGGTGCCCGGCGGCTGCAATGCATGCGTGCCGGACAGCGCAAAGGCCAACAACATCGGCAGCATGGACGGACTCCGGTTTCAGTTCCCCTGCGCAGGATACGCGCGCGGCAGATCGCCCGCAGCGCGCAGATAACGGTCGCGCAGCTCGGTCTGGCGGCTGCGCATCGGGATGGCAAGGCCGTCGAACCACACCCGGCTCGCCACCGTGCTCACGTCCAGCGGGTCGCCGGTCCACAGCACCAGATCGGCGCGCTTGCCGATGGCGATCGTACCGATGCGGTCGGCCACACCAAATGCTTCAGCGGGAATGCGGGTCAGGCCGGCAAGGCCGTCTTCCCAGGGCAGCCCGTTCGCGACTGCGTTGCCCGCGCTCTGGCGGATCTTGCGCGCGTTGTGCGACGCCTTGTCGCTCTGCGAGAACCCCACCTGCACGCCTGCGGCGCGCAGCCGTGCGGCGTTTTCCAGCGTGGCCCCGATCTCGTCGAAACTGGCCGGCAGATTCGCCAGCGGGTCGACGAACACCGGCACTTTCGCTGCGGCCAGCTGCGGCCCGAGCATCCACGCCTCGGCCCCGCCCTGGATCGCGACGCGCACGCCGTGACGCTGCGACCAGCGCAGCAGCTGGCGGATGTCGGCGGCGCGATGCACGCCCACCATCACCCGGCCGCCACCGTTGAGATAGCGCGCCAGCGTGTCGCGGCCTGCGGGCGTCAGCATCGCCATCGGCGAAGCGGCGGGAATGCGCCCACGCACTTCATCGATGAACTGGTCGAGCAGCATCCACTGGCTGGCGCGGGTGCCGCCGCTGAGATTGGCGCCCTCGCTGCCGAGCTGGATGAAGAGAATCTTCGGCCCGGCCGGATCGGCGCTGCCGTCCAGCCGCACTACCGCGCCCTGGCCGGCGATGATCGAACCGCCGTTGGCGATGTCCGCGCCGAGCAGGGCGAAACCGATGCCTTCCACGCGCGTGATCGGCACCAGCACTGAGGCCGGATTGTAGGCCATGGTGACGTCGAACTCCGGCCGCACCACCATCTGCTTGCCCTGGCCCAGCGCCAGCGACTGGTCGTTGGTCGGGTCCTCGGCGGAGACTTCATCCAGACCGATCGCGGTCACGCCGCCGAACAGCGTCGGCGTCAGCGGCTTGCCGGCCGCATCGATCACGTCGACACCCTTCGCCGACAGGCCGCGACCGATGGCGGCGATATTGCCGCCCTGCACCAGCACGTCGGTGTTCTGCAGCGTGCCCTGCGCGCCTGCGGTGTGCACGGTGGCGTTGCGGATGAGCACATTCTGCGCACCGGCGTTGCCGACCAGCAGCGACAGGCCGATCGCGAGCAGCGTTTTTTGCAGACGGCAGCTCATCGCACACCTCCTTCAAAACCCTGGCCCAGCATGAAATCGGACTTCGGCCGCCGCGCCGGATCGTTGCGGTCGTACAGGCGCGCGCCGTCGACATAGACCTGCTCGGCCTTGGCGTAGACGCTGAAGGGGTTGCCGCTCCATAGCACCACGTCGGCCATCTTGCCGGCTTCCAGCGTGCCGGTCTTGTCGAGAATGCCGAGCGACTTCGCGGCGTTCGCGGTGATCCAGCGCACTGCGCGCTCCGGCGGAATATCGATGCCGATGCGCTGCGCGCTGGCGATCACTTTCGCCGCCTCCTGATTCAAGCGCTGGATGCCTTCTTCCGAATCCGAATGCACGATCGCGCAGCCGTTCTGCGGGCGGTCGACCAGCGCGATGTTCTCCTGGATGCCGTCGAAGGCCTCCATCTTGAAGCCCCACCAGTCCGCCCACAGCGCGCCGCAGATGTTCTCCTGCGCAAGGCGATCGGCGATCTTGTAGGCCTCGGTGCCATGATGGAAGGCGCTGATCTTGAAGCCGAACTCCTTCGCCAGATCGATCATGATCGCCATTTCGTCGGCGCGGTAGCAGTGGATATGCACGAGGATATCGCCGTTGATCGCGCCGGCCAGCGTGTCCATCTTCAGATCGCGCTTGCCGCCGCTGTCGTTGGCGCTGTCGGTGGTGCCCGAGCCGCTCTGCCACCAACGCTTCTTCTGCGCGGCGGCGGTCTGCTTCGGCTTGTTCTTCTTCAGATATTCGCTGGCATCGATGAACGCCGCGCGATAGCCGGCCACGTTGGCCATGCGCGTCGAAGGTCCGCCTTTTTCGCCGTACACGCGCTTGGGATTCTCGCCGCAGGCCATCTTAAGGCCCCAGGGCGCGCCCGGAAATTTCATCGCCTGATAGGTCGTGGCCGATACGTTCTTCAGGGTCACGCCGCGACCGCCGATCAGATTGGCGGATCCCGGCAGCACCTGCATCGACGTGACGCCGCCCGCCAACGCGGTGTTGAAGCCCGGATCCTGCGGCCACACCGAGTGTTCGGCCCACACGTTCGGGGTGGTCGCCGCCGTGGACTCGTTGCCGTCCTGATGCGCACGGACGCCAGGACTGGCATACACGCCCAGATGCGAGTGCACGTCGATGATGCCGGGCGTCACCCAGCGGCCGCGACCGTCCACGCGCAGCGCGTCGGCGGGCGCGTCGAGATTGACGCCGACCGCCACGATCCTGCCGTCGCGCATCAGTACATCGGCGCCGTCCAGACGCGTGCCCGTTCCGGTGAGCACGGTCGCACCCTGGATCAACACCGCTGCGGAGGGGATCGCACGGTAGGTGCTCGGATAAGGGTCCTGCACGAAGCGGGAGTTCGCTTTCTTCGGCGCAGCGGAGGGCGACGCGGTATCGGCGGCGTGGGCCGGCGCCAGAACGAGCGCAGGCAGCACGGTCGCGGCCAGCGCGGCGATGAAGATTCGATGCATGACGGTATTGCCCCTGCCGGGGAGCGCCCCCGGACGAGCTGCCACCCTAGCCCGCCAGGGTCGGGCTGCCAACCATGACCTTGGTCACGGTGCGTGACAAAATGACCGCGAACACACGGAGAAGAGCATGAAAGAGAAAGACCAGATCGTCGAGAACTGGCTGCCGCGCTACACCGGCCTGCCGCTCGACCAGTTCGGCCAGCACATCCTGCTGACCAATTTCGGCGGCTATCTCAACCACTTCGCGCGGATGACCGGCGCGGAAATCGTCGGCCTGGACCGGCCGATGCCCAGCGCGACCGCCGACGGCATCACCATGATCAACTTCGGCATGGGCAGCCCCAACGCCGCGACCATGATGGATCTGCTCTCGGCGATCATGCCGCAGGCGGTGCTGTTCCTCGGCAAATGCGGCGGCCTGAAGCGCAAGAACGAACTCGGCGACCTGGTGCTGCCGATCGCCGCCATCCGCGGCGAAGGCACCAGCAACGACAATCTGTTGCCCGAAGTGCCGGCGCTGCCCCCGTTCGCACAGCAGCGCGCCGTGTCGACGATGATCCGCGACCTCGGCCACGACTACTGGACCGGCACCGTCTACACCACCAACCGCCGGGTCTGGGAACACGACGAAGACTTCAAGGAAAAGCTGCGGATGATGCGCTGCATGGCCATCGACATGGAAACCGCCACCGTCTTCGCCGCCGGCTTCGCCAACCGCATTCCCGCGGGCGCGCTGCTGCTGGTCAGCGACCAGCCGATGATTCCCGAAGGCGTCAAGACCGAAGCCAGCGATGCGAAAGTCAGCGCCGAGTATGTGGAGCGGCATATCCAGATCGGCATCGAAGCGCTGCGGCTGATCCGCCGGCACGGCAAGTCGGTGAAGCATCTGAGGTTCGACGAATGAGCGGCATCGTCGACTTTTGGCACGCAGCCGGGCCATCGATATGGTTCGCCCGCGACGACGCCTTCGACGCCGAACTGCGCACGCGATTCCTCGATGAACACTTCGCCGCCGCGCGCCGCGAGCGTGCGGCGCTGCTGGATGATGCGAACGGCGCGCTCGCCCTGATCCTGCTGCTGGACCAGGTACCGCGCAATGTCTTTCGCGACAGCGCGCATGCCTTCGCCACCGATCCGCTGGCGCGCGAATACGCTTCGCACGCGATCGACGCGGGCTTCGATACGTGCATCGATCCAGCACTGCGGATCTTCTTCTACATGCCGTTCGAGCATTCGGAAGCGATGGCGGAGCAGGATCGCGCCGTCGCGCTGATCGAAGCGATGGACAATGCGAACTACCTCAAGTATGCGAACGCGCATCGCGACGTGATCCGACGCTTCGGGCGGTTTCCGCATCGCAATCGGGCGCTGGCGCGGGTCAACACTGCGGAGGAACAGGGTTGGCTGGATGCAGGTGGAGGTTTTTGAATTTGAGTTCCGATCAACGACTACGACGCGACCATCTGTCTCCTGTGAGCGACGGAAGTCGCGGAGAAGGACGGCGCGGACGACTGACCACTCGCCCCTCATCCGGCGCTACGCGCCACCTTCCCGATCCCTTCTCCCACCGGGAGAAGGTGGCGCGTAGCGCCGGATGAGGGTACGACGAAGCCACGCAAGCCCGATCCATCGCGACTTCGCCGTACCCTCACCCCAACCCCTCTCCCGGTGGGAGATGGGCTCGAAGCCGTCCGCCGCAAAGGTCAAACCTCAGGAGGCCCCGGCAAAGCCGGGAGTTTTTCCCTTGAAGCTAATAGGAGCGCCATCGGATGCCGTGGCGTTTTTTTCCGGCTGTGGGTGCGAACGCGTACGTCGGGCGGTGCGCGAAGGCGGTACTTTATGAAAAATGCGAAGCGGATTGCGACATGATTCGGCGGGTCGATGGTTTACGCATCAAGACCGCACGCTCACCCGCATCGCCGCGCCCGAACAGCAGGCGTGGCCGGATGCGGGCGGCGGATTCTGGCCCGGTCCCGGACTCAGAACCACGCGCAGCCGCCCACGGTCGGGCGCAACGTGTAGCCGGGCTGCAGGTTGCCGCCGGAGCCGCTTTCGACCACATACCAGTTGACGCCGGCACAATGGGCGCGCGCGCCGGTCCAAGCGGGATTGTTCCATGGCGTCATGATCAGATTGTTGCCGACGACAGTCGCATTGCTCATGCCGGCGACAACGATGCCGTAGCCATAGATGCCGCTGCCCTGGTTGTAGGCAATGCTGAGGCCGCTGACCATGTCGCAGTCGGGGTTGTTCTGGGCGGCGTCGCACCACATGCGCGAACCTGCGGAAAGCGCGATGGTGATGCGCTGCCCGCCTGCGGTCTGGATCAGGTTGTTGCGAAACACCGAACCATTGAAGCCGGCGAACGCGGCGCCGAAGGTGCGCTTCTGCGCGCCTGCAGCGATGATGCCACTGATTGCCGAACGACCGCTGTTGGCGATCCAGTTGCCCTCGATGATCGTGTTGGTGCCGCCGTAGAAGGTGATGGCGCCGTCGGTGACATCGCGCAGTTCGTTGTTGGCGATGTAGGCGTTGGAGCAGTACAGGCCGATGCCATCGGCCCATTGCTCGGACTCGAGAAAACCGGAATAGCCGATAAAAGAATTGGTGATGCGCAGATTGCTGCAGTTGACGTCATCGGCTGCGGCGATGGTGGCGCCGCCGATGGTATTGATCGCACGTACCCGATCCATCAGCGAATTCTGACCTGAAATCGCGATCAAAGCGCGCCACTTCGTTGCGTTGCCTGTCGTGCGTTCGACGTTGACGCTGCTGCGCGAGCCATCGACGATCAGGTTGCGCAATTCCACGCCGGAGCGGCCGTTGGCGTTGAGCACCGCGTGGCCCTGCTGCAGGCCGCTGCCGGGCTTGTAATAGATGCGCGCTTTCAACGCGTCGTCGGTGGGCAGGGCGCGCGTCTGCAGTTTGGTATACGCCGGTATCACGATGCTGCCGGAGACTTCGAACTGCGCTTTCTGGCACAGGACCACGGTGCCGCCGTTGGCGGCGTTGACCGCGCTCTGCAGCACCGTGCCCGGGGTGATCACGGTGCCGCCCTCATCGCCGATGCAATCGGCGCGGGGATAGGCCCACGCGTTGCCGCCAAACAGTGCCAATGCGAGAAATGCTGCGGTGATGGAACAGAGCTTCATAGACGCCTCCAATGCGTTCGATGTGATTTTTACCAACGAAAAGCGGGATCCGCCGAGAGGGCAGTCACCAAATGATATAGATCGAATTGTCGGGTTGCAAAACGCGGATGCTCATTTCTGTATACACACAGAGCGGCTCATGGCTGCCCTGTGTGTTGCGCTGGATATGCGCCGCATCATGGCAATGCCTGAGCCCGCGCTTCACAACTGTCCGCCAAAGCGCACCCTATCGTCATTTCCGGAGCTGCTGCCACAGGAAGGTGTAGGCCAGCGCGCGCATATGCGCTTCCTGCTGATTGTTGGCGGCGCCGCCGTGGCCGCCTTCGATGTTCTCGTAATAGCGCACGTCGGCGTTCATCGCTTCCATCTTCGCCATCATCTTGCGGGCGTGGCCGGGGTGGACGCGGTCGTCGCGGGTGGAGGTGGTGAACAGCACCGGCGGGTAGGTGGTGCCTTCCTTCAGCAGGTGATACGGCGAGAAGGTCTTGATGAACTCCCAGTCCTTGGTGTCCGGGTCGCCGTATTCGGCCATCCACGATGCACCGGCCAGCAGGTGGCTGTAGCGCTTCATGTCGAGCAGCGGAACTTGGCAGACCACCGCGCCGAACAGCTGCGGGTACTGCGCGATCATGTTGCCCATCAGCAGGCCGCCGTTGCTGCCGCCCTGCGCGCCCAGACGCGCGGGCGAGGTGATCTTGCGTGCGAACAGGTCTTGAGCGACTGCGGCGAAGTCTTCATAGGCCTTGTGTCGATTCGCCTTGAGCGCGGCCTGATGCCAGCGTGGCCCGTATTCGCCACCGCCGCGGATGTTGGCCAGCACATAAACGCCGCCGTTCTGCAGCCAGCCACGACCGGCCATGGCGCTGTAGGTGGCGGTGTAGGACACCTCGAAGCCGCCATAGCCCCAAAGAAGCGTTGGCGTGCTGCCATCCATCGGCAGGAACTTCGAGCGGACGATGAAGTAGGGGATCTTGGTGCCGTCCTTGGATGTGGCGAACTGCTGTTCGGTGATCAGCCCGTCCGCTTCGAAGAACGCAGGCATCGACTTGAGTTTCTGCGGCGGCTGGCCGATCTCCACCAGCGACAGTGTCGTCGGGGTGAGGAAGTCGGTATTGGTCATCCACAGTGCATCGCTTTCGTCGGCATCGACGACGCTGACATCGACCGTGCCCACCGCCGGTGCGCCGACCAGCAGGCTCTGGCGCCAGCTGCCCTCGCCGATCGGCGTCATCACCCGGATCTTGCTCTTCACGTCGTTGAGCAGGGTCAGTACGAGGTGTTGTCTGGTCCAGGTGTAGCTGGACAGGGAGGTGTGCTCATCCGGGGTGAACGCCACGTCGAACTCGCGGCTGCCGGCCATGAACTTGTCGAAATCGATCACCAGCAGCGAACCGGCGTCGTAACTGCGATCCTTGAGTTTCCACGGGTCGCGCAGTTCCAGCGTCAACCACTGGTTGTGCACAGCCTTGTTGGTGGAATTCGGCACGTCGATCTTGACCAGCTTGCCATCCTTGCCGCGCAGATATAGTTCATCGTTGTAGAACGCGAGGGTGCGGCTGACGAAGTCGCGCTCGTAGCCCGGCGTGAGGTCGCGATAGGCCGCGATGTACATGTCATCGGCTTTGCCTTCATAGACGACCTTGGCCGACTCCAGCGGCGTGCCCCGCGCCCACTGTTTGACGACACGCGGATAACCCGAACCGGTCATGCTGCCGGCACCGAAATCGGTGAACACGAACACCGTGTCCTGATCGATCCACTGCAGGCCGCCCTTCGCTTCGGGCCGGAAGAATCCATCCTGCACCCAGGTCTTGGTGTCGAGATCGAATTCGCGGGTCACGTCGGCATCGGAACCGCCGCGCGACAGCGCGACCAGACAGCGCTCGTATTTCGGCTTGAGACATTCGGCGCCGTGCCACACCCAGTTCTCTTTTTCGGCGGCGTTCAGCGCATCCAGATCGATCACCGTCTCCCACTTCGGATCGGGCTTGCGGTATTCCACCAGCGTGGTGCGGCGCCATAGACCCTGCGGATTCTGCTTGTCCTTCCACAGGTTGTAGTAATAGACGCCGATCTTCTGCACGCCCGGGATACGCGCTTCGGAATCGAGGATCGCGCGCAGGTCGCTTTCGAGTTTTTTGAACTCGGGCGTGCTGGCGATCTCGGCTTCGGCCTTCGCGTTGCGCTCGCGAACCCAGTCCAGGGCCTTCTCGTCGGTCACGCCTTCAAGCCAGAGATAGGGGTCGGCGGGAGCGGCGGCATTGGGCATGGTCGGCTTGACGGTGGGGGCGGGCGTCGCGGCATGGGCGACAAGAAACGGCGCTACGCCGACGGCGAACGCGGCGGCGAGACAGACATGCGAAAGCTTGGGCATGTGGAAGTCCGGAACATGGACGGCGGGGGCCGCCACGCTAGCACAGCTTCCCGCTGGGCGTGTTTGCCCGGGGGCACCAGGGCCAAGACGCGACTCAGGCAGCCCGGCGCAGCGCCTGTGGGCCCGCGACGCCCGCGCGCCGACGCACTGCCGCGATCGGGTGCACCGTCGCCACCGGCAGCGCACGCTCACGGCTGCTGCGATGCCGCAACGCCCGCGCTGTCGCCCACGCCGCCAACGGCAGCGCCAACAGCCAGAACGGCAGCCAGCCGAAGGTGTCGTTCACACTCCGCGCCGCCGGTAGCGAAAGCATCGCCACAAGCCCCAGCGCGCCGGCACCGAGCAGGCATTCTTCAACAAGAGAAACGGACGACAGCTGACGCTGGGACATGGCGACGCTCCGGTGAGTGTGTAGGCCAGTCTTGCGGGAGCGGGTCTCAGATGCTGCGACATCAAAGCAAGGGCGCGGCGCCAATGACGGCAGGCCGGTGCGATCGTGCGATCAAGCGGTAGGATGGCCGGCACCATGGCGATGCGCGTCCGACCGCCATCGATCTTCACAGGAGACCCGCACCATGTTCCATGCCTTGTTGTTGGCGCTGCAGCTCGCGGGGGCCGGCACATCGTTCGCAGATGCCAAGGCGCGCGCCGAAGAATACGAGTCCGCGCTGAGCGTCAAGGACAGCGCGACGCTGGTCGAAGCGCAGGGCAAGGCGCTCAGCGCCGCGATGGTGGTATGCGGGCCGGCCAAAGGCGTGTTTTCGCCGTTCAGCATCGTCGCGCGCGTCGGCAAGACCGGGATCACCGAGCGCACCTGGCGCAGCGATGACTCGCCCTTCGCGACGTGCCTCGACCGGAATCTCGCCGCCGCTTTGCTGCCGGTCGCGGCGGGCAAGCCTTTCTACGTGTCCTACGACCTCAGCTTCGCGCCATGAGGCGCCCGCGGCCGCCAATGCCGGGAATCCGCGTTTTCAGGATCATCCGATAAGCGCAATGCGAAGGGAGAGACATCATGCCGATCCAGGAACACGAGCTGAAGACATCCGCCGCAGGGTGTTGGCGATGTTCATGGACACCATCGACAGGAAGTAGGATGTATATGGACTCCTCCCGATTGCCAACCGCTTTTTTGATCCTGGTTGAGATTGCGAACGTATATCCGGCCTGTTGGTG
>JANLSB010000185.1:0-4484 GCA_031362125.1 Lysobacterales bacterium
CAAGCCGGCCGCAGGTGGTCAAGGGATCGAAAATGGGGATCATCGCGCCGGATCCGTTGCGGAAGTCGGCGAAGTTGCCGGCTCGCATGGGATCGGTAGGCACCGAGAAAACGTACGACGCCCCTTGACGCAGACGGAAGCCCTCGTCCACCGGCGACATCTCGTTGACCAGATTGTTGAACGGACAGCCCAGCGTCAGCGCAATCTCGGAACGCTCGCGCCGCAGCCGCTCGCACACCAGGATCGCGCCGTCGATGATGCTGTCGGCCTCGATCGCCGGCTTCCAGCGTTCCTGCACCAGGGGCCGGACCATCTCGTCGACGACGGCGTAGCCCAGCGCCTGCTTGGTGCGGAAGTGATGGTAGAGCGCACCCTTGGTCACGCCGACGGCGGCGATGATGTCGTCCAGGATCGTCGCCCGAAAGCCGTGGCGATGGATTTCATGGAACGCGGCTTCCAGCAAGGCCTGGCGCGTCACATCCGGCTGCTTCTTGGGCGGGCTCATGTCAGCGGTACTCGAAAACCTTGGGGCACCCGCATCCGGGCATTAGAAGGATTACATACCGACCAGATGGTATGTGTCAAGTGTCGGAAACCCCAATTTTTTGACGAAACTGACCTCAGCGGGTGTTAAAAAACCGTAGCGATATAGGCGGCGCCCGCATCGCGCTGGGCATCGATTGAGGTGTATTCGGCGTCGAGTCCCTCCTCCGTTGATTTCCGGGTATAGACCGCATAGCGCAGACGCTTCGGTAACACAGCGCTCATCGGCGAGCTCCCTTTCGCAACCCGAAGAACGCCGGCCCGCTCCAGCGGGTACCGGTATTTTCGCGGGCGATCATCGACAGGCTCGGATACCGCTTGCCCGCATACTCGAATTCATCGTCGGGCAGGACACGGACCCGATGTTCGATACCCGCGTAGATCCTGATCAGTTCGGCACCGACAATCGGCATCGCCCCGGTCTTCTGGCGCTTTAGCGAGCCGGTCGCGACTAGTTCGTCGATGCGTCGCCGATTGCGTTCGAGCAAGCCACGGTCGGTCTTGGCGAACTCGATCTCCTGCCAGCGATGGACAATCCGCTTCTCGACGAAGCGTCGGTTGGCGACGGGCGGATCGCCGCCGAAGAGTCGATGCCATTCCTTCTTGATGTCCGGCCACGGCCAATCGATCAGGTGCGCGATACGTGCGGCCATCGCTGCGGGCGCGACCGCGGGAGAGGATTTTTGTGTCATGCCTGTGGACTCCGGTGAGCGGGGTTGGCATGTACGCGTTGTTGTCGGCCAAAGCCAAGGTCCCGGTCAACCGGAGAGGGCGGGCGCCCGGCGCCGTCGTGCGCGTCGCCGCCGCGCAGGCGATGCAGGCCCTGGGCCAGGAGCGCAGCAGCCTCCGCACGCCGCTGTGCCGGCGTCATCCGCGCCGGGTCGTAAGTTTGGATGGATGCCACGCTGGCCCTGCCTGATTATCAAACCAGCAGGTAGTGTCCCAAGTCGATCCTGTCGCTGTATCCCAGCGTAGCGTAGTCTGCGCGGCCCAAGCGTCACCGATCGCCGAACCATGCCTGTGGAATCAGATGACCTTCGTGCTACTGCTGTTCGCGCTTGCTGCAATTTGGACTGTTCTCGGCACCTATCGATCACCGACTGCAGAGAGGGCTGCATTTCACAGACGCATCGAGCCTGCAGCGAAATCCGTGTCGACGCATGCCAGCAGCGCCGGTCACTACCGCGCCAAATCCATCGAAGTTCGCGAAGGGCTATTCCGGATTGCGATGGAGGCACCCGATGCCAGTTGTCGCAAGATCGCTGATCGGTTCAACCACGATCACATTGATGTCGGGCTGTCAGTCGGCAAGACCTACGTTGCGGAGTTCTTGCGTGAGTTCAATCAATGGCGAACGAGGCCGAAGCGCCATGCCCACTCCATCGACAATGCGTGCGCTGTGAATCGTGTATGGGCGATCGACATCACCGAGCACCGTATCAAACCACAGACGCCGCAACCGTTGCTGGGCATCCTCGATCATGGCAGCCGGCGGATGCTGACGTTTCATGCGCTGCGCGTTCGTTCGTCCATCACCATCCTTCGATTGCTGCTGGATGCCATCGAGCATTTCGGTCGGCCGAAGGCTATCCGTACCGACAACGAAGCGATCTTCACGTCCTGGGTCTTCGCCTTCGCCCTGCAATGGCTTGGCATCCGCCACCAGCGGACGCTGCCGCATTGCCCATGGATGAACGGCCGGATCGAGCGGGCCTGGTCCACGTTCAAGCAGGTGCTGCGGATTTGCCATATCCCGGACGAAATTTTATTGCAGGCCACGTTGAACCTGCTGCGCGATGCCTACAACCAACGGAGGCCGCATCAATCGCTCAGCGGTTACACGCCCGACGAGGCGTGGCGGATTCTGATCGAGAAGAAACGAAAACCGAAGTCGCGCGCTCACACGCGGCAGCGGTAGCTGGCAGCGACAAGGTGGCGAAAATGATCGGACTGGCACTGTCCGCGATCACGCTCGGGTTCTCTGCCGGAAATGGCGAAAAGATCGCCATTCCTGATCTGCTTCGGCAGCGACTCGATGGCTGCCGGGTTGTCAGAGAGCGTCTTCCGGGGCTGAAATCTGGATTTTTTAGCTGCCATAAGGCTCGGGAAATGCCTTGCGGACAGCGGACAACACACCGCAGATCCACGCTTTCTTTACGATTCTTTAACATGGAGCGCGAATTCTATGAACATCGTCACGTTTGTCAACCCAACTAATCGCTGCCGCACGGTCGACGGCTCACGGTTGCAACTCGACGCACGCCGCAGGCGAACGCATCGAATGATCGCGTTGGATGGTGAGTTGGGTAGGCATTGACCCCATAAAACCGCTCTCCCGAGACCACATGTAACGTGCTGATCTGAAAGGAAACACGAAAACCATCGTGTGGACTTGACAATCAAGAAGTCCACAGGCACGGAGATCAGAGAGCGAATTGTGGCGAAATTTTCGCCAACCCGGGCACTAGTGCGTGGGACTGAAGTCCACAGCCAAAACGCGAAAACCCCGCAAAAATGCGGGGTTTTCGGGATACGGCAGAGAGGGTTTGCCGTCATGTATTGGTAGCCTCAACCGAAAAGCCCCTATAAGTTATTGATTAACAATCAAAGTGCGCGAATCATACGCATGGGTTGCCCCCAAAGTTGCCCCCAGACTATGCCCGCTTGAACGAAAACGACATGCTACGCGGCCGGATCGATCAGGTCCGCGCCCTCGCTGCGCGCGCTGTTGACCCGTGGCGATACAGGGTAGTGCGCAAGCGGTGGCGCACCTGTCGCAGCCGGCATTCTCCCCGCGCTATCCTTGCCAGCATGAACGATTCCTATGAAGTGCCAGCCGACGATTTTGAAGAAAGGATTGCTGAAGGGAGGTCGATGATCTCTAAACTTTGGCCGGTCCTGCAATTGAGTACACGCAGCCGGTTGATGATGCTTGACGACGACGGGCAAGCACACTTTGACAGTCACGGCCGCAAGCTTGACGTAGAGGATTCGTTTGGAGAGATAGCTAACGTCGCATATGCGCTTGGGACAATGCGCCTCGCCGTAACCGCAATGCTCCCGTCAAAGGGCGATGACTTAATCCCCTCTATATTTAGAGGAGACGATGTTAAAACTCAGGCAGCTGAAATGATGTACTCGCCTGCCGGTCGCGATCCAGAGTTCGCAGCAATGGCGCTGCACGCGCTATTGAAGCAACAAACTTGCTTGGCGTTTGAGAAAGTGTATTGGGCCGGCGGGACTATTGACGGGCCAAAGCTTCCAAAGTTTTTCTTCGCACGACTCTGGGTGCGGGTTGTTTTCACTCTGATCTTTGCGGTGAGCATGCCATTCGCCCTTGGGTATGGCTTGACTTTTGCATTCAATGGCGACGCATTTTTAGCCTCGGTTTGTGCTTGCTGGGGACTTTTTGGATTTGGCTACATCCGCGATGCGAAGAAAATTGGGGAACCGAAGGAACTTGATGAACTGATCGCGTACCGCCGTTGGCAAGAGCTTTGCGCACACGATTTCCATATTGGAACGGCTTATGGCCTAGAAATTAAGTTGAAGGAAATGCTTCGCGCGAATATCAAAATGCCGTTTATTTTGTTTGACCTTTGCGCCATGACTCGCGGCCGTGCTCACTCATGGCCCCGCCCACTCGTCTAGCCTATCGGCATTCCGAAGCGTTTCGAGATTGTGGCTCAGGGGGCATATAAGAGCGTAGGTTTACAGTCGTGCGAACAGTTTCTCCGTATTCTCAGCGTATGGCCAACTAGATTTCAGGATTGCGGTTTTGCCGCAGGTTCGCCATTGATCGAGCGCGCCCCTCTTGGGTTCTAGGACCTGTAGAAGCCCCGCCATGCCACTTGCACCGACGCTTCCCGGGAACGCTCAGGCCTTGGCAGGGTTCACCGTCACGGCGTCGCCTAGCGCCACAGATCACGCGGGCCTTGTTC
>JANLSB010000205.1:0-4606 GCA_031362125.1 Lysobacterales bacterium
TGCATGCGTACTACGGTAAGAATCTGCCGCGTCTGCAGGCGGCGAAGCACAGCTACGACCCGACCGACCTGTTCCGCTATCCGCAGTCGATCCCGATGTAGGTCGTAGGGTGGGCTTTATGCCCACCATTGCAATGCTCGAACGATGAAAACAATCGGTTTGCTCACATGGCAAGGCTTCGATGATTGTCTGCGGTAAAGGTGGAATCGCAATGGTGGGCATAAAGCCC
Organism: Lysobacterales bacterium; assembly: GCA_031362125.1. GTDB lineage: Bacteria > Pseudomonadota > Gammaproteobacteria > Xanthomonadales > Xanthomonadaceae > Lysobacter_I. The sequence continues at coordinate 230 of JANLSB010000205.1, forward strand.
ACCCTACGAGAGCCATCACTCAGCGGTTGAACGCCGGCCCGTTCACGCCCGCGTAGCCGCTCGCGCAGCCGGTGGTGCAGGTGGTGGCCAGCATGTTGTAGACGATCCGCCCTGCGTTGGTCTTCGAGCGGAAATGGCCGATGCCGTTGCTGGTGTCACCGCCGCCGGCGTTGTACGGGCTGCCGTCGGCCCAGTTCCAATCGAAGGCATAGGTGCTGCTGCCGACGCCGATGTCGACCTGTGCTTTGACGTTGTTGGTGGCGTTGAACAACGCGCCGCTGCTGCAGCCGCTGGAATAGCTGGTGGTGAAGCACTGCACCTGGTCGTAGAGGCCGCCGGTGATGGTGTAGAAGTTGATCGACGGGTACTGCGTGGGCATCGCGCGCAGGCTGGTGCTGCCGCTGCCGGTCCAGCGGTTGTAGCCGAAGAAGCTCACGCCGGTGCTGGGGTAGTAGCCGAAGGTGTAGTAGTCGTACGGAAAGACGTAGGCCTCGGCGTTGCAGGTGGGCGCGAGCGCCGACTGGTAGCCGGTGGACAGGCAGGTGTTGAGGCCGCGCAGGCCGCCGGCGATATTGACGAAGCGGCGCACGCTGCCCGAATAGTTGTAGTAGCGCACCATCGCCAGGGCCATGCTGGAACCCATCGAGTGCGCGACGATGTCGACCTGTGTGCGGCCGGTGTGTGTCTTCACCGCATCGATGAAGGTCTTGAGGATCTGGTACTTCGCGGGGCTGTGATAGTTGTTCTGCGGCGAGCCGCGCTCGCTGGCATCCAGATAGGTGATGCCGAACAGTTCGCAGTCCTTGTAGCCGCGCGCCTTGAGTTCGGCGTACACGGAGTTGGCCGGCGTGGTGTGGCCGGTCACGGGGCTCGGCGGCATGTCGAGACTGATCGCGCTGTCGCCGTTGCCATGGATGTAGACCACCGGCATGCGCGTGGGCGTGCAGGCGCTGGCGCCGCCGAACCCGCCGCTGCCGACGCCGGGGTTGAAGCCGCCCGCGTACTGCGTGGCCGTACCGGTGCAGGTGAAACCGTTGTTGGTGCCGCAGGTGAGCGCCTGCGCCTGGCCCGGCAGCAGCAGGGCGGCTGCGCCCAACGCGGGCAGGGCAAACGTGAGCAGTGCGGAAGACGCCGTGGACAGAAAGGCCGGAATGAAGCTCGAGGTGCGATGCATGGGTCTCCTCCCCGGAAGGCCGGCCCGTCGAAGACGAGCGACGACGAGCCGATACTGGTCTGTCCGGAGCGTCGCAGCCATTGCACGAAAGGGCATGATGCAGTGCGTCATGCGCAGCGCCGAAACCAGACAGCTGCGCTCGGTGTGAGCGAAATTCGATCGCACGAAGGGCTGGTTTGAAATGCCGCAATGCGAAATCCCGCTGGCGTTTCATGGGCGGACGCATCCTGACGATGTCGAACGAAAATCTGTCGCGTCTGCAGTGCGCGTCTGCAGTGCGCGATTGCAGGTACGCATTGGCGAGGTCTGCATGTGCGGGACACCCACTCGATCGCCCTGCCGCAACTGTGTCGCCCGTCTAACATTCAAAGTCTGGTCGACCGCAGAGCAGGCTGGCCCGCATCGCGGGTGCCGCGTGGATGGCGGCTGCGGTACTATCGAGCCACGCCGTAAAGGCGCTGAGGTAAGTCCGGATCGGGGGATCCGGGCGTGGGCCGGTCCAAGGATGTCCTGTCGCCTGATGGCGGCCCGGTATTTCTGTGGGCACGACGACAATTCGGGGGAATCATCATGAATCGCAGTTCGAAGATGGCGCAGTTGCTGCGCCTGGCGCGCTTGGCCGCGCAGGCAGATAAAACGGGGCAGAGCGCGCAGGAAACGATCGAGCGGGAGTCCAGCGTCCACGAAGCCAGCGTGCATGAAGCACTCCGCGACGCCAGCCGCCGGCGTTTCACGCAGGGCGCCATGGCGGGCGTGGCGACGGCTGCGGCCGGCGCGATGACCCCGGCGGCGTGGGCCGGGGCGTCGAAGCTGCGGCGGATGATCGTCGGCAGCAACGTGGCGGTGGTGGGGGCCGGTCTGGCCGGTTTGAGCTGCGCCTCCGAGCTGACCCGCAAAGGCGTGACAGCGCAGGTGTTCGAAGCCGCAGGTCGCGTCGGCGGGCGTTGTTCCACCCTGCGCGGGTTCTTCCCGGGGCAGGTGGCCGAGCGCGGCGGCGAGTTCATCGGCAACTCGCATCACACCATGATCGGCTACGCCCGCGCGCTGAAACTGCCGCTGGAAGATGTCTCGATGCTGCCGGGCAACCCGTTCTATCATTTCGATGGCCGCACCTATTCCGAAGCCCAGGTGGTCGAGGAATACCGCGCGTTCTCGGCGTCGATGCAGCAGGATCTGTCCGCGCTGAGCTATCCCACCGCCGACCGCTACACCGAGGCCGACGAACTGTTCGACCTGATGAGCCTCGACGACTATCTCGGCCTGCAGGGTGCGGGCGGGCTGTTGCGCAAGGTGATCGGTGCGGCCTACGCCGCCGAATACGGCGCGGGCATCGACGAATTGAGTTCGATCAGCTTCCTGCGCTTCGTGCACGGCGACAAGCGCGGCAAGTTCGCGCAGGTCGGCAATGGCAACGGCATCGTCGGCGGCGAAGGCTTCCACGTGGTCGACGGCAACGACAGCATCACCACCGGTCTGGCCGCGCGCCTGCCGACGCCAGTGCAGTTGGGTCACAAGCTGGTTGCGGTGCGCAAGCTCGCCAACGGTCGCGTGCGTTTGACCTTCGATGTCGCCGGACGCAGCGTGCAGAGCGACCACGACGCGGTGGTGTTGACGCTGCCCTTCAGCGTGCTGCGCGACGTGCAGCTCGACGCCAGTCTGGAACTGCCGGCGTGGAAGCGTTACGCCATCAACCATGCGGCGATGGGCGACAGCAGCAAGCTGATGGTCGGCTTCGATCGGCCCTACTGGTATATCCAGCACGGCTCCAGCGGCACCGGCTTTGGCGACCGCTCGCATCTGCAGTCGACCTGGGAAACCAACGCCTACAACGGCAACGAAAACCGCGCGGTGCTGACCACGCAGCTCGGCGGCGCGGCGGCGAAGTCGCTGACCCCGCGCAGCGTGCAGGCCGAGGCCATGACCTTTCTCGATCAGCTCGAATCCGCATTGCCAGGCGCGCATCAGGCGGCGCAGCGCACCGCCAGCGGCGATGTGGTCGCGTTCGCGCAGAACTGGTCCAAAAACCCATACAGCAAGGGCGCGTACACCAACGCCCAGCCGGGTTACTTCACGATGATCGCCCACAACGAGGCCAAGCGGATCGGCAACGTGATGTTCGCCGGCGAGCACACCAGCAGCTTCTACGAATGGCAGGGCACCATGGAAGGCGCGGCGCTGTCGGGCCTGCGTGCCGCGGCCGAAGCCTGCACGCTGCTGCGGGTGCGTTGAGCGGTTCGCGACAGCGCAGCCAAGCCATTGATTTCAGTGCGGAACCCGCAAGGGGCCGCCCGATGTCGCTTGGCGATCCAGGAGGTCAGGCTTTGGAGGACGACTCACTCTTGTCGTCCGCCGTCGCACCGCCATCCGCGCCCGATGCCGGTTTCGCGGCCTCGCGTGCTTCGCGCTTGCGGGCGTCTTTCTCGTCCTTTTCCTTCTTCTTCGCGATCTCGCGCTGACGTTTTTCGAACGAATAATTGGGCTTGGCCAAGTGGGGATGCCTCGATGTCGGGACACCCAGTGTAATCGCGCGGGTGTGGGCCGACAAACCAGGGCTCGGCGGGCCGACGCAGCGCAGGGCGTGCCCTGCGCTGCCATTCTGGTCAGCGCAAACCCGTTCAGCAGCCGCCGGGCCGGTTGCAATTGGGGGGCGGCGGCAGCTCGAAGCCGTCCCGTAGCGGGTTCGGCAGGTTCGGGTCGATGCGTGGTTCGGGTGTATTGGTCTTGCGCGGGTCTCCGAAGCCGAGCCATGCGCCGAAAGTAGACGATGACGGATCCTGCTCGACATGGATCACCAGCGGCCCGTCCGGAGTGGATGCTGCCTCTGGTTCCGTCGCATCTGCGGTCGGCGACGGACCGTAGGTGATGTTGCCGCCAGCGACCGCGAGCGCGATGTTCACGGTCTTGGCGGTGGTGAAGCCCATCCGCCGCAGATCGACCGATGGATCATAGGAATTGTCGTCCTGGGCGACATAGGCGCTTGCATTGCCGGTGCAGGTGTCGTCAGTGCATTGGGTGGAGCCGCCCTGTGTGGTGACCGAACTGGTGCAGTCGCCTGAGGTACACGTCGTGGTGACAGTCGTCTTGGTGCCCTCGACCCATTTGCCTTTTTCGTAGTAGTTCGATGACGATGTATTGGTGGTCGTCGTCTTGCCGCTCGGTTCCTTCTTCTCGTTCGTTTGCGAGACGTCCTTGAAGACACTGGT
>JANLSB010000247.1:0-5445 GCA_031362125.1 Lysobacterales bacterium
CGATGCCCTGCGCATCGGTAACGTAGATGCGGGTGCTGACCTTGCGCTTGGTGAAGCCCCAGATTTCCGCGCCCAGATCGCGGTCGGTGAGCGCACGTACGTGCCCGGCGAAGCGGCCATCGGCGATGCGTCCAGCCAACATATCGTCCTTGGCCTGTTCCGCGAGCAGATTGGCGGTATCGACCAGGGTGTCTTCCATCGCCTGCCGCACGCCGGGCTTCACTTCCTGCAGGAACACGCGGCCCAGCAGCAGCGCCGCAAGCGCCACGATCAGGAAATAACCGAGCAGGATGCGCAGGCCGATTTTCATGGTGAAGCCTTCATGGTGAAGCCTTCATGGTGCCGCCTTCATCATTCGGTCCTCATCCGGATCTCAACGCCCACCGGTCTCGAGCGAATAACCGAGGCCGCGATGGGTACGGATCGGATCGTCGCCGGCCCCAGCCGGAAGCACGCCGCTCTGTTCGTCCACTTCGCGCAGTTTCGCGCGCAGCGTCTTGATATGGGTGTCGACGGTGCGATCGCTGCTCTCCAGCGCATCGGCCCACACCCGGTCCATCAGCTGTGTGCGTGAGAGCACCGCACCGGGACGCTGCATCAGGACTTCGAGCAGGCCGTATTCGTAGCGGGTGAGATCCAGCGCCTGCCCGCGGTAACGGATACGCTTTCCCTCGCGATCGATCTCGAACGTGCCGTGCGTCTGCCAGCTCGCGGTCTCGGCCTGCGCACGTCGACGCAGCCGCGCACGGACCCGTGCGACCAGTTCGCGCGGCGAAAAAGGCTTGACCACGTAGTCGTCGGCGCCGAGCTCCAGACCGACGACGCGGTCGATCTCGCCACCGCGCGCGGTCAGGAAAATCACCGGCACTTCGCTGAAGGCGCGCAGCGCACGACAGACCTCGAAACCGGTGATGTCGGGAAGACCGACATCCAGCACCACCAGATCCACGCCGCCGGCGCGCACCTTCGGCGCGACTTCGCCGCCCAACAGCACATGTTCGGCCACGAAACCCTCGCTGCGCAGCGCATAGAGGATGGTGTCGGCGATCGCGGCTTCGTCTTCGGCGATGAGGATGGTCGGCATGGCGGCCACGGTGGTCGTCGAAAAGGCGGCGTCGGCATTGTAGGCCGTCCACGGCCGGGGATTCGCATACCATGACGGACCCGCGCCCACGACGCCTCATGAACTACGCTGCATGAACTACCGTCACGCCTTCCATGCCGGCAACCACGCCGATGCGCTCAAGCACGTCGCGCTGCTGGCGCTGTGCGATGCGCTGGTCGCGAAGCCGGCGCCGGCTTACGCGCTGGACACCCATGCCGGTGCCGGCGTCTATCTTCTCGACGACGAGAAAGCGCTGAGGACCGGCGAAGCCACCGGCGGCATCGACCGGCTGCTGGCCTCCCCCCCGCAGGATCCCGCGATCGCCCGCTACCTCGCGGCGGTCGCCACCTGTCGTGCGGAGACCGGCCACGCCCTTGCCTACCCAGGCTCACCTTGGCTGCTGGCGCATGCGCTGCGCGATCAGGATCGCATTACCTGCTGTGAGCTGCGCGAGGAAGAGTCGACGCTGTTGAAGCGCAACCTCGGCCTCGACATGCGCTTCGCTGTGCATACCCGCGACGGCTACGCGGCGATGCATGCGCTGTTGCCGCCGAAGATCGGCGACACGAAATTCGCGCGCGGACTGGTCTTGATCGATCCGCCCTACGAGGCGCAGCTCGAAGAGTTCAATACCGCGCTGTCCGCACTGCGCGATGCGCTCGCGCGCTGGCCACAGGCGACCTACGTGTTGTGGTATCCGATCAAACGCCGCAGCGCGCTGATGCCGTTCTATCGCAAGGCCGCGAATTTGCCCGCGAAATCGGCGTTGCTCTGCGAGCTGCTGGTGCGCGCGGACGACTCGCCGCTGCGCATGAACGGTAGCGGCCTGTTGATCCTCAATGCGCCGTGGCAATTCGATCGGCAGCTTCAGGCCAGCGCCGCGACGCTGAGCAAGGCGCTCGGCGAGCCCGGGGCCTCGTCGCGGCTGGAATGGCTGCGCAAGCCGGACTGAGCGCGGGCGCTGGACCGGCCGGATGCGCCGGCGGCGCGGCGTCTATGCGAAAATCCACAACCCCAATGTCCTGACCCATCCCATGGCCGGTTCCAGCCTGTTCGCCCTGATCGACGACATCGCCACTCTGCTCGACGACGTGTCGGTGATGACCAAGGTCGCCACCCAGAAAACCGCCGGCGTACTCGGCGACGATCTGGCGCTCAATGCGCAGCAGGTGTCTGGCGTCAACGCCGACCGCGAATTGCCGGTGGTGTGGGCGGTGGCGAAAGGCTCGATGGTCAACAAGGCGATTCTGGTGCCTGCGGCGCTGGCGATCAGCGCCCTGGAGCACTGGCTGCATTCGCGAGGCATCAACATTCCGCTGATCACGCCGCTGCTGATGCTCGGCGGCGCATTCCTCTGCTATGAAGGCGTGGAAAAGCTGGCGCACAGGTTTCTGCACGGCAAAGACGAGAACAACAAGCATCATGCCGAACTGGTCAAGGCCGTCGCCGACGAACAGGTCGACATGATCGCGTTCGAAAAAGACAAGATCAAAGGCGCAATCCGCACCGACTTCATTCTTTCCGCCGAAATCATCGTGATCTCGCTCGGAACGGTCGCACAGGAAGAGTTCTCGCGTCAGCTGGCCGTGCTGGTGGCGATCGCCGTGATCATGACCGTCGGCGTGTACGGTCTGGTCGGCGGCATCGTCAAGCTCGACGACCTCGGCCTGCTGCTCAATCGCGATACGCGCAAGAACGGCATGGCGAAGCTCAAGCGCGGCATCGGCGGCGCGATCCTGCGCAGCGCGCCCTGGCTGATGAAGTTCCTGTCGGTCGCCGGCACTGCGGCCATGTTCCTGGTCGGCGGCAGCATTCTGGTCCACGGTATCGCACCGCTGCACCACTTCATCGAATCCTTCAAGGCCATCCGCTTCGGCTGGCTGATCACCATGTCGTTCGACGCAGCGGTGGGCATCGTCGCGGGCGCGATCGTGGTCGCTGCGGTCACCGCAGTGTCCAGGTTGCGCAAGCGCAGTGCGCGAAAACCCGCCTGACGCCTCAGTCCCGGGGCACGTCCGATTCCGCTTCCACTTCGGCCAGCCGTCGCTGCTCTTTCCTGCTCAGCTTCGCCCGCACCAACTCATAACTTCGACGCAACAGGTCGTGCAACTCTGGCTCGGGCAACGCACATGGTTCAACGACACTGACCCAGCGTGCACGGGCCAGATAGGGTGCAGGGATCATGCCGGGTCGCTCTGTCAGCTCAAGAAACCGCTCGTCCTCGACCTTGAAGCTCAGGCGACCGCTATCGCCGGTATCCAGCACGCAGAACATCTTGCCGACCACGGAGAACACGAGGTCCGCGCCCCACTTGATGTCTTCGGTCACACCGGGCCAGACGCCGACCACAGCGCGTAGTGTTTCGGGATTCATGGCAGCGTGACCCATCCCGATAGCGTTGACAGGCCCTAGAGCATACCTTCATCTCCCCTGTGCCAAGATACGACAGTGAGACTCAGCGAACGACTCCCGCCCTGGCACGAGTACAAACGGCTGCTCAACGGCCGTGAGGTACTGATTCGCCCCATCCGGCCCGAGGACGCGGAGCCGCTGCGGCTCGGTTTCGGCCTGCTGCGTCCCGAGGAGATCCGCCAGCGCTTTCTTTATGCGGTCAAGGAACTGACGCCGGAGACCGCCACCAAACTCTGCAGCCCCGATCCGCGGCGCGAATTCGCGCTGGTCGTTTCCGAGCCGATGCCTCCCGGCGAAGCGTTGATCGGGGCGGTCGCGCGCGTCGCCATCAAGCCGGGCACCAGCGAAGCCGAATTCGCGATTCTGGTCAGTCATTTCATCAGTGGCATGGGGCTGGGTCGACATCTGATGCTGCGCCTGGTGCGCTGGTCGCGGCGCAAACGACTGACACAGCTCTACGGCGACGTGCTGGAGCACAACACCACGATGTTGGCGCTGATGCAGTCATTGGGCTTCCATCGTGAGGCCTCCGACTCCCCGGGCCTGGTACGGGTGAGACTGGATCTGCGCGACCCTGTCAACACGGATGCAAGCTGAGCCCACCTCACCAACCAGGATGACGTCGGCTCCCTGTTAGAATCTGCGGCCGATGCACGACACCTCCTCTTACTTCCGCTTGCTGCCAAAGACCGGCCAGGCACGCGCATGGTGGAAGGCGCCCCCAAGCGCGAGCGCACTGGCATGGACGATCGCGCAGGTCGCCCGCGCGCACGACGGCCCGCTGTTGGCGGTCGTGCGCGACAACCAGTCGGCGCATCAGCTCGAACACGATCTGCGCACGCTCATCGGCGTGGACACCACCGTGCCGGTGATGCATTTCCCCGATTGGGAAACCCTGCCCTACGACCAGTTCAGCCCGCATCCGGACATCGTGTCGCAGCGGCTCGCCGCATTGCATCGTTTGCCGACGCTGGAGCGCGGCGTGCTGGTGGTACCGGTGCAGACGCTGATGCAGCGGCTGGCACCGCTGTCGCATCTGGTCGGCGGCAGTTTCGACGTGCGCGTCGGCCAGAGACTGGACATGGACGCGGAAAAGCGCCGGCTCGAAAGTGCTGGTTACCGCAATGTTCCACAGGTCTTCGATCCCGGCGATTTCGCGGTGCGCGGCGGCCTCCTCGACATTTATCCGATGGGCGCCGAAGAGCCCTATCGTATCGAACTGCTCGACGACGAGATCGACACGATCCGCGCCTTCGATCCGGAATCGCAGCGCTCGCTCGAAAAATACGAATCGGTGCAGATGTTGCCGGGGCGAGAAGTACCGATGGAGGGCGAATCGCTGCAGCGCGCGATGGATACGCTGCGCGACCGCTTCGATATCGACACCCGTCGCAGCGGACTGTTCCAGGATCTGAAGGCAGGGCTGACCCCGGCGGGCATCGAGTACTACCTGCCGCTGTTCTTCGAGCGAACTTCGACCCTGTTCGATTACCTCACCGAACATGCCCTACCGATCCTCGGCGAAGGCGTGAACGAAGCGGCCGATCATTTCTGGCGCACCACCGGCGAACGCTACGAACAGCGCCGCCACGATATCGAACGGCCGCTGCTGCCGCCGGCGGAACTCTATCTGCCGCCGGATACGCTGCGCGAGACGCTCAACCGTGGCCGGCGCATCGAAGTCTGCGGCGAAGGCCATCCGCGTCGCGATGAAGCGCTGACCACCGGCACACAGCCGGCACCGGATCTGCCGCTGATCGCGAAGGACTCGGTACCCGCGGCGGCGCTGACCTCGTTCCTGTCGGCGTATCCCGGCCGGCTGCTGATCGCTGCGGATTCGGCCGGTCGCCGCGAAGCGCTGCTCGAAGTGCTGCAGGCGGTGGATGTACGTCCGCGCGTAGTCGCCGACTTCCAGGCCTTTATCGAAG
>JANLSB010000384.1:0-1992 GCA_031362125.1 Lysobacterales bacterium
ACCGGCGCGCAGGCGGCAACGGACAGGATCGCGAACAGCGAGAGCGGAAACGGCGACATGGCGGTGCTCCTGATGGGTCCCACGCAGTATGCACACCCGCGTGAGAATTGCGTAAAGTGACCTGAACAAGTGTCCCAAGGAACGGCTGCGTGTCGAAAGTCCTGATCGGCCAATACCTCAATGAACTGGCGCAACTGCGTCAGGTCAGCGGATCCACCCGCGAGTCGGTGGTCAGCGAAGCCTTCAAGGATCTGCTCAAAGGCTATGCCCGCAGTCACGATCTGGTGTTCATTCCGCAGTTCGAGATCGAATCCCCCGCCAAGGAGCGCCGCTACGTCGATGGCGCACTGCTGCACGCGTTGCGTTTGCCTTTCGGTTACTGGGAAGCCAAGGACGAGCAGGACGACCTCGACGCCGAAATTGTATTCAAGTTCAAGCGCGGCTATCCCAAGGACAACATCATTTTCGAGGACAGCACCCAGGCGGTGCTGATCCAGAACGGCGTGCAGGTGATCCGCTGCAAGGTCGACGATGTCGATGCGCTGCAAACACTGCTGGGTCTATTTTTCGGCTACCAGCGCCCGGAGATCACCCAGTTCCGCAAGGCGGTGGAACAGTTCACCACCGACCTGCCGCAGGTGCTGGGCGAGCTGCGCCGCCGCATCGCCGATGCGCATGATGCCAACGCGGCGTTTCGCAAAGCCACCGAAAATTTCCTCGATCACGCGCGCAAGGCGATCAACCCCGGGCTGACTGAGGAAGACGTTCGCGAGATTCTGATCCAGCACATCCTCACCGACGAAATCTTCGACACCGTCTTTCCCGGGCAAGTCTTCCACAAGGACAACAACGTCGCCCGCGAGCTGCACAAACTCGAAGACACCTTCTTCACCGGCAACACCAAGCACCAGACGCTGAAGAGTCTGGAGGTGTACTACGCCGCCATCCGCTCCGCCGCCGCGCGCATCGGCAGCCACCACGAGAAGCAGAGCTTCCTCAAGGTGGTCTACGAAAACTTCTACAAGGTCTACAACCCCAAAGCCGCCGACCGTCTGGGCGTGGTCTACACGCCCAATGAAATCGTGCGCTTCATGATCGAATCCGCCGACTGGCTGTGCGAACACCACTTCAAGCGCAATCTGGTCGATCGCGACGTGGAGATTCTGGACCCGGCGGTGGGTACCGGCACCTTCATCACCGAACTGATCGAACATTTTCGCGGCCAGCCGGCCAAGCTCAAACACAAGTACAAGGAAGAGCTGCACGCCAACGAAGTCGGGCTGCTGCCATACTACGTCGCCAATCTGAATATCGAAGCGACCTATGCCGCCGTCATGGGCGACTACGAAGAATTCGAAGGCCTGTGCCTGGTCGATACGCTGGACAACACCGCCGGTCTGGGCAAACAGACCGGTGACCAGATCTCCGACCTGTTCGGCATGGGCGACGAAAACGTCGCCCGCATCAAGCGCCAGAACCGGCGCAAGATCAGCGTGGTCATCGGCAATCCACCGTACAACGCCAACCAGCTCAACGAGAACGACAACAACAAGAATCGCGAATACCCGGAGATCGACCGGCGCATCAAAGACACCTATATCAAGGCCAGCACCGCGCAGAAGACCAAGCTCTACGACATGTACGCGCGCTTCTTCCGCTGGGCCAGCGACCGCCTGCACGACGACGGCGTGCTCGCGTTCATCACCAACCGCAGCTTTCTGGATGCGCGCACCTTCGACGGCTTCCGCAAGATCGTCGCCGACGAGTTCGCCGAAATACGGGTCGTCGATCTGGGCGGCGACGTGCGCGCCAATCCCAAGCTCAGCGGAACGAAGCACAACGTCTTCGGTATCCAGGTCGGGGTCAGCATCGCGTTTTTTATCCGGCACAAGCAGAAGGAGCTGAAGCCCCGCCAATGCGTCATCCGCTACGCCGAAGTCGGCGAGGCCTGGCGCAAGGAAAGGAAGTGGGCCTGGCTGGAGGAGTAGGAAG
>JANLSB010000284.1:0-14351 GCA_031362125.1 Lysobacterales bacterium
CACCCAGGTACGGTGATCGACGCGGCGCGCTGATCGCGATCTTTCGCGTGTTCCCGCTTGCCCTGATGCTGCGGGGACGAGCGGCTCCCGGCGAGACATCGTGGGCTCCCGGATGGGACAATAGGCAGCCCGCAGCCCGCCGGGTGCCGCCGAATTCTTCCGCCCCATGACGACGCCCAGCCGCCGCGATCTCGCCAACGCCATCCGTTTCCTCGCCATCGACGCGGTCCAGGCCGCCAATTCGGGTCATCCAGGCATGCCGATGGGCATGGCCGACATCGCCGAGGTGCTGTGGAACGACCATCTGCAGCACAACCCGATCAATCCGCACTGGGCCAACCGCGACCGTTTCGTGCTCTCCAACGGCCACGGTTCGATGCTGCACTACGCGCTGCTGCATCTCACCGGCTACGACCTGCCGCTGGACGAGCTGAAGAACTTCCGGCAGCTTGGCTCGAAAACCGCCGGCCACCCCGAAAGCCACATGACCCCGGGCATGGAGACCACCACCGGTCCGCTGGGCCAAGGGCTCGCCAACGCCGTGGGCTTCGCGCTCGCCGAAAAACTGCTGGCGCAGCGCTTCAATCGTCCCGAGTTGAGCATCGTCGATCACCGTACCTGGGTGTTCATGGGCGATGGCTGTCTGATGGAAGGCATTTCGCACGAAGCCGCGTCGCTCGCCGGCACGTGGGGCCTGAACAAACTCGTCGCGTTCTGGGACGACAACAACATCTCCATCGACGGCCAGGTGCAGGGCTGGTTCACCGACGACACCCCGGCGCGCTTCGAGGCGTACGGTTGGATGGTGGTGCGCAACGTCGACGGCCACGACCCGGTCGAGATCAGGATGGCGATCGATACTGCGATGAAGTGCTCCGACAAGCCGGTGTTGATCTGCTGCCGCACCACGATCGGTTTTGGTTCGCCCGCGAAGGCGGGCAAGGAATCCTCGCACGGCGCGCCGCTGGGCAAGGATGAAGTGACGGCCACCCGCGCCGCGCTCGGCTGGACGCACGAGGCCTTCGACATTCCGCAGGATATCCGCGACGTCTGGCGCGCGGACACTGCCGGCACCATACGCGAGCATCGCTGGAACAACCTGTTCGACCGCTATGCCGCGCAGTATCCCGAGCTGGCAGATGAATTCGTCAGGCGCATGCGCGGCGATCTGCCCATCGATTTCGCAGCTGTCGCCGATGCTTACATTGCGAAGCTGCAGGCCGAAGGCCCGGTGGTCGCATCGCGCAAGGCCTCGCAGATGGCGATCGAAGCCTTCGCGCCGCATCTGCCCGAACTGGTCGGAGGTTCCGCCGATCTCGCGCACTCGAATCTGACCTTGTGGACAGGCAGCAAGTCGGTTGCGAGCAGCGACCCGGACGCCAACTACGTGTACTACGGCGTGCGCGAATTCGCGATGACCGCGATCAGCAACGGGCTCGCACTGCACGGCGGTTTCGTGCCCTACGACGCCACGTTCCTGGTGTTCAGCGACTACGCGCGCAACGCGGTGCGGATGAGCGCTTTGATGGGCGCACGCGCGATCCATGTCTACACCCACGACTCGATCGGTCTGGGTGAAGACGGTCCGACCCATCAGCCAGTCGAACATCTCGCCTCGCTGCGTTACATCCCGGACAACGATGTGTGGCGCCCCTGCGACGCGGTCGAATCGGCGGTAGCGTGGCGCGCGGCGATCGAACGCGCACACGGCCCGTCGTGCCTGGTGTTCTCGCGGCAGAATCTGCCGCATCAACTGCGGTCCGATGCGCAGGTCGCCGATATCCGTCGCGGCGGTTACGTGCTGAAAGACAGCGTCGGTGCGCCGGAATACATTTTGATCGCGACCGGCTCGGAAGTCGGCCTCGCGATGCAGGCTGCCGCGCAGCTTGGCGACGGCGCGCGCGTGGTATCGATGCCCTCGACCGATGTCTTCGATCGTCAGGACCCGGCCTATCGAGAAGCGGTGCTGCCGAACGCCTGCCGCAAGCGCATCGCGATCGAAGCCGGCGTACGCGACTTCTGGCGCAAGTACGTCGGTCTGGACGGCGCGGTGATCGGGATCGATACGTATGGCGCGTCCGCGCCGGCAGAGAAGCTGTATCCGCATTTCGGCATCACCGTCGATACAGCGGTGGCTGCTGCGCGCACACTCGATTGACGGCATCTGGGCTGGGCTGGAAGACATGATCGAAGCGACTTATCGGACCGCAGTCGATGGCCATCGGATTGTCGTTTACGACGGCCTCATGCCCGAGCCCGAATTGCTCAAGCTCTGGGCGGCGCTCAAGGGCGCCGGCTATACCCGCAGCGAAATCGCGCGTCCGGATACCGCCGAACACCTGCACTGGGCGACCGAGATCGGCTTGAACGCGTTGCCCTCGATGCCGTTCCTCGCGCTGACGATGGGTGCGCTTGCCGATTTCGCGCCCGGGCTGCGTTACCGGACCTACCGTTCCTATGTCAACGTTGCACAGTACGGTGATCTGTTGTTTCCCCACACCGATGCACATCCGGGCGCCGGAGAACTCACCGCGCTGTGGTACATCTGCGACCGCTGGGATCATGAATGGGGCGGCGAAACCGTATTTTTCGATGCGCAACGCGATGTGCGCGCGGCGGTCAGTCCGCGTCCCGGTCGGCTGGTGATTTTCGATGGCGAAGTGCTGCACGCCGGGCGTCCGCCGAATCGCAACTGCTATGTGCCGCGCTTCACGCTGGCGCTCAAGCTCGAGCGTGCGAATGATTGAATCGGAGCTGCCGATGACAAGGATCCGCGGAACCGGCGCGTGAACCAACGTCTGCGCATCGCATGTTCGTTTTCGCGGATCGCCGCGTTGGCGGGTCTGATCTGCGCCGCGACGCTTGACGCCCGGGCAGCGACACCGGCGCCTTGTGCGCGGAGCGAAAGCGCGCATCGAGCGTTGCCAGATCCGTTGGTCTGCTTGCGTCGCGCCGGTGTCGATACGCCCGCCGCGTCCGTCGACAGCGAGGCGACCGCAACGGCGCTGTTCGCGCGCGCCGAAGGCCGGATCGCGGTGGGGCGTTTCGACGAGGCTGAGCAAGCGCTCGATTGCGCCGAAGCGGTTCTTCATGCCGACAGCAACGAGATATCGCGCTATGAGCTGGTGCGCCGCCGCGGCATTCTCGATTATCGGCGTGAGCGTATCCCGGAAGCGTTGAAGCGTTTCGAATGCGCGCTTGAACTCTCGACCGCGCGCGAGGATCGGGTCGCCGTCGCCCGTGATCTGAAAAATGTGGGCACTTCCCTGCGCAGGCTCGGCGATTTCCGCGGCGCTTTGCGCGAGCTGACCCGGAGTCTGGAGCTGCAGCGCAGCAGCGGGGACGTCAGCGGCGCGGTGCTCAACAATATCGCCGACGTTTATCGGGAGCTGGGAGAGCCTGTCGATGCGATGCGCTTTTACCAGGAGGCGCTCGAAGCCTATCGCGCTGTTGGCGATCGCAAGGAAGCGGCTCATGTGCTCGAGAGCATGAGCGAACTCGAGCTGGATCTCGGCGATGCGGACAAAGCCGCGCGCTGGCTTGAACAAGCGCTTCGCAGCTATCGCGAAGACGGCGATCGCGGCTACGAGCTGCGCATCTACGGTGGCCTCATCCGGGCGTCGCTGGCGAAGGGCGATGTCGCAAAAGCGCTGCAATGGTCCGCGTCGGCGGCGGCCATCGCCAGCGACCACGGATTGGGCATGCCCGCATCGCTGCAGCTGGAGATGGCGAGAACGGAACGGTTGTCCGGACAAATCGATGCGGCTTCGGCGCGGATACGGGGTGCGCTGGCGCGGCTCGCCGACGGCGCCGAGGAGCGTGGTTCGTTGCGTGAGGAACTCGCAGCGATACAGGAAGCCTCCGGCGACCGCGTGTCCGCGATGACGAGTCTGCGCCTGGCGAATGCGGACGCGCTGGCATTGGCGCGCGCCCGACAGGATCAGCAACTGGGCTGGCTGCGGACGCGCTTCGAAGCTGCGGAGCGGGATCGCACGATCGCCGAGCTGGAAACCGAGAATCAGTTGCGACGGTCCGAACTGCGCCAGCGCACGCTGCTGGTCTGGCTGACGTTGGCGGTGGCTGCGGCGGTGGCGGTCGCGACTTGGGCGCTGCTGCAGCGTCGGCGTCAGCGCGAGCGGCTGCGGCAGGAAGCTCAGCGAGTTCGCCATGAAGAGGAACGGGCGCGCTATCAGCGCGAGGCCGACGCTTTGGCCGGCGACAGCAGGCTGCTGCAGACGCTGCTGGACAGCCGCGAAGATGCGGTATGCCTGGTGGACGCCGAGGGCCAGGTGCTGGCCGCCAACCGGGCTGCTTGCCGACTTCTGGCTGCGGGCGAGCAGGCGCCGGTCGGGCGCGGCATTGCGGAATTCATGGTCGATGCCGACCGCGAGACGCTGTTCTCGGCGCTGGAGCGGATGGAGGACGCTGCGGTACAGACGCTCGAAACCGCCGCACGCGATGGCGCGCCGCTGGTCGCGACGCTGGCGCGATGGGGGCAAGGCGACGGACTGATCGTCATGGAACTGGGTCGGCGCCCGCATCGACCGACGCAGACGCCCGTCGCAGATGCGGACAGCACGGCCACTGACAATGGCGATGTCGCCAGCGAGAGCCGATTGCGCGACGACTTCCGGCGCGCGCTGGTCGAGCTCATGCTGGCCCTGGTGGATGTCTGGGAACGCAGCACCGGCAGCAGCCGGCTCGAACTCGCGGAGAAAAGCCGGATCTGGCGCGTGAATATCGACGACGGCCGCTTGCGGGCACGCGCCATGGAGCGTTATCTCGCAGTCTCGAAGTTGCCGCAGAATCCGCGCTGGCGCGACGTGCTGCGCTCGGCGTATTTCGTGCTGACACATTGCACAATGGAGCCGCAGGCGCGTGAGGACCTGCAACACCGGGTGGACATGGTGCTCGCCTACACCCGCCGAGACGCTTTGGTCTGATCGGCTGCGCAGCAGACCTACTTTCCGGTTGCCGGACAGACAAAGCACGATCCCACGAGTCCGTCGCTGAGACTGTAGGTCTTGTGGTGGTTCTCATCCAGGAAAATTTCGGGGCCGGTGATGTAAGGCACGGGTGACAAATGCTTTGGCACGATGGCATTGCAGTAGTGTTGCGCAATGCTGTTAGCGAGCAGCCACTTGTCCACGATGCCGCACTTGTCCGCGTCAGAACCTCGACCGTGCAGATGCAGGCCAAAATCGTCCTGCAATTTGAGCAGAGCAGCCTCGTCGAAGTCGAATTTCTCGACAATCACCGGCTCCGTACCCGGATTGGTGCACCAATTGACCGGAATGGTGTCGTGGGCATAGATCGGCAGACAGGCTGTCAGCCCGAGCAGGAGACATAAGGCGCGCAAGTACGGCATGGGGGAAATGTCGTCGTCAGGGGACCTTGAGCTTAGTCCTTCGCCACGGATGGGGTCCAACGATTTCAAGGGCATAAACCGGGAATGATTCTTGGCCAAGCCATTGTTTTCAAGGATGGTGATGATGCTGACGGTCTGCTTCTGCGGCGTTCCAGCGCGGCGTGGCTTTGCATTCCATCCCGGTTCGTTCCCGACCCGGCCCGGTTTCGCACTCGTGATCCCGAGACGTGACGAATACGGTGGATCAGCGGTCTCGCAACCACGCGTTGCCGCTGAACACCCGGCCTGATCCCGACGACCCCGCCTCTGGCATGCATCGTCGTGGATCGCGCAGGGTTTGTCTGAATCCCCCGTACACAGAAGCGGACACTCAAGGACCCCAATCATGCGCATCAGAAAAAACATCAGTACCCGAATCGGCGCTCCCATCATCGCACTGGCCATCGGCGTGGCGATCTCGCCATTGGCGCTCGCCGAAGATTCCGAAGGCGAAACGCCGCCCGAAGAACTGGAACTCGCCCTCAAGTACCAGGAGATCCCCGAAGCCGCCAAGGTCTTCGTCGCCTATCTGCAGGATCTCGACAAGCGTTACCCGGACAGCGCCGAAGTCGACATCGGCCAATTCATGGAAAGCGAAGGCGAGACGCTCGCACTGAACTATTGCGCCGCGAACGGCATCGACGGCGCCTGCGCACCGGTGGATGCCAAAGACGGCACCACTTCGCTAGTGGCCCTGGATGACGGCGCATACGCCCGCGGCACCGAAGGCAGGAGCAAATGGTGGGAATGGCTTCTGAACCACGCGTTCAATGTCGGCGTCATCCCGGAAGCCAACGCGTGCCCAGCACCGTACGTCTGGACCCAGATCCACATGGACGACGAAGACCGCCGCAACATCAATTCCCGCAGCGGCTGGATCGGCGCGATCACCTCGGACCGGAACACGACCTATCGTTTCTGCAAGCTCGACACCTTCACTTCGCTCAATTTCCGGCCGCTGCCGAAGACAGGCGACGAGCACGACTATTCGGTGGTGAACATGGGCATCCTGTGCCCGTCCGGCGCACGCCGCCTGGTGCGGGTCGAAGAAAACGAACTCTGGCGCAATGCGAACAGCTCCAGCGGCGACATCTTCCCGAACTTCAAGATCTACAACACCTGGTTCAATTTCTACTGCCACTTCGACGGTGGCGCCAGGTCGGTGCTCGGGCACATGAACGCGTTCCCGAAGCTTGGCATGCCCTACGGCGTGTTCGCCTCGCGCGACATGCCGTCCAACTACGCGCTCGCGAAGGGCTGGGTCTTCCAAGATGACGAGGACCTGTGGAACTGGAACGCCTGGTGGTTCGGCAGCGGCGATACCGTGATGTGGGACGGCAGAAACACGCACCGTTCGATCGCAAAGGTCAAGTAAGCCAGAGTTTTACGGACGGGCCTGCGAAGGCCCGTCCGTCGATCGCCTACGTTGTTGCACAAGCCTCTTTCAAAAAAACACAAGGAAGAACAAACATGAACACGATTCTGAAATCATCCGCGATGGCAGTTGCGATGCTCGTCGCCGGTCTCGGCTCCATGTCCGCATCCGCTGCTGAAAATCCGATGGAGTCGGTCGGCATAGAGCACAATCTGTATCTGGAATGCCTGTCGCTCAGCAAAGATCAGAGCGAGTCTCCATTGAAGCGTCTGGTCGAAGAATGTGGTTACGATCCAGGGATGCAGACTGAGGAGTTCGTCAAGAAATATCACGATCTCGTCAACGTCGATCCGGAGACCACCCTGGCGGACCGCCTTGCAACGTCCAGCATCAAATACACCGAGTATGAGCGCTCGTTTTTCTATCGGATTGACGCAGTCGTTGCGACAGCCTCAAGCTTGGAAGATGCGAATGCAAAATTCGCGAAACTGGAACAAGAAGCGGTTGAGAATATCAGCCCTAAAACTACCGGTGGGAGATCTGTACTAGCAACCTTCAGCACACTTCGTCATTCACTTGATTACTGGTCGAAAGCGGAGGCCGGGTCCGCCGACACCCAGAGCTTTCAACGTCGCCCCTGGTGGATTAAGTTGATCGTCGCAGTGGTCGATGCATATGTGACTGCTGAGGCAGGTTCGGGAATCGGTTCGGCCGCTTCCACAGTGGCAGGCTGGCTTCTCGACCTCATCTTCGATTGAAGTTTTTAATTCTTGTGAGAGTGATTCACAAAATATGATCGGGTCTTGCCCGATGATTCCCAAGCGGACTTCGGACCCGGCTGCGCTCGCGCGGCCGGGTTTTATCTTCAGTCGCATCTATATCCGGTCGAATAGGAACAGCTGAAATAGTAATGAGAGGGCTCGCCGATCACGTGCGAATCCGCTTTTCGATACGGCGATGTATCATGCATCTGACGCCGATTTGACGTTAGCATCGGCATGTGGCGATATTGATCAATAAGCGCTTGAGCTATGGGCATCACATCTCCCGCAGCGCCAACGCCACCAACTTCGCATACAGTGTTTCGCCGAATCCCGACGGCTGCGCATACCCCATCCGTGCCACGGCTTCGAGATCATCGGGCGAGGTTGCGCGCGCGCCCAGCAGTGCGCGCACCATCGTTTTCAGCTTTGCCGCGCGGGTCGCGGTCTTCGCCTTCAACCATGTCAGCGCTTTCACCAGCCGCTGTTCGGCCGGGGTGAAGTCGC
This sequence comes from Lysobacterales bacterium, assembly GCA_031362125.1. Classification (GTDB taxonomy): domain Bacteria; phylum Pseudomonadota; class Gammaproteobacteria; order Xanthomonadales; family Xanthomonadaceae; genus Lysobacter_I. Next base: position 8,051 of record JANLSB010000284.1, read on the forward strand.
TGCCCAGCGGATAGTCGGGCAGGGTGCCGTCGCGACGCAGCGATGCCAGGGCGGACTGCAGGTGTTCCGGCGTGTTGCGGCGGGACAGTCTGAATTTCACAAGGCGATCGTAGAGCTTGCCGGTGACATCGGCGGTACTCAGCAGCGCGTGCTGGAAGCGGCTGTCGGTGATCGCCGCCATCGCCTGCACGCAGTCCTCGTCGCAGGTGCCGTGCACGTCGGCGATGCCGTATTCGCTGACGTAGATATCGCGCAGATGACGCGGAATGGTGGTGTGGCCGTAGTTCCACAGAATGCTGGAAATCGCTGGTTGTCCCGGTTCTTCCCGGGTCGCGCGCAGCATCAGCACCGAACGCGCTTCCGGCAGCGCATGGGCCATCGCGACGAAGTTGTACTGGCCGCCGACGCCCGAGACCACGCGACCGTCGGCCAGGCCGTCCGACACTGCCGCGCCCAGGGCGGTGGCCATCATGCAGGTGTTGAAGAACCGCGCATGGTGACGCTGCACGCGCTCCAGGGTTTCGCGTCCGCCGTAGAGTTCGTTGACTTCGCTGACCCGACGCATGCCGATGCCGCGCTGCCCGGCCGCATCGAGACCGCGCAGCCAGTCGTAGAATTCGTGCGAGCCAAGATAGAACGCGCCGTGCAGGAATTCACCTTCACGTTCGAGGCGTTCGCGGTCGGCGTCGCTGGCGCTGCCGTCGTTGATGCGGCGCATCAGTGCTTCGTCGTCCACCACTTTGCGCCGCAGCACGCCGGTCTGCACCAGTTTGCGGAAACCTTCGTTGATCATTTCGCTGCAGCCGTACAGGCCATGTTCGAACGGATCGAGCCCGCCGCTGGCGATCACCGCAGGATGCCGTTCGATCTCCGGATCCAGCGCCTGCATCACGCGCCGGTACGCGGCGTTGTCGGTGTGGCGCAGCACCAGCGCATGACACAGCGCATCAGCCAATGCGCCGATGCCGATCTGCAGCGTGCCGCAATCGCGCACAAGCGCGCTGGCGTAGAAGCCGATCGCGTATTCGGCGTCGGCCACCGGCTGTCGCGGCAATGCGAACAATTTCGGATACGGCCCCGGCGGCGTCAGCACGATGTCGAAGAAATCCGCATCGACTGCGGCGCCGTTGTCGAGCCACGGCAACTCCGGATCGACTTCTGCCACCATCAGCGGTCGCGGCAGGCCGCGCGCCAGAATCGCGTCGATCGCATCGAAGGTCAGATCGGTATTCGACGACAGCGACAGCCGCGAGCCGTCGGCATTGGCGGCGACTTTCTGCACCAGACAATTCACGCCGCGCTCGGCGATCACGCGCGCGACGTGTGTGTAGTTGAGGCTGACATAGCGCGACTGCGCCTGGCGCGAGCGCAGCAGCGCGCCGGACTGCAGATAGAACTCTTCGATCTCGATATGCGCCGGCAGCGCGTCGCGTTTCTGCGCCTGTACATAGGCGAGGCGCGGGAAGTCGTCGCCGAAATGGCGGGTCACGAACGGCGCCAGAAACCGGCGCTGCAGATCGTTCGCCGGCACTGGCGGATCCAGCGACAGCGCGGTGTACAAATGCAACTGCCGCGACGGATCTTTCGCGACCCGGGCGTACAGGGCATTCAGCAGCCGATGCGGCTTGCCGATGCCCAGCGGCGCGGCCACGTGCAGCGGGCCTTCGATACTGGCGAGGAGGGTTTCGACCGCGTCGTCGAGGTGGTCGAGGCGGTGGGGTTGGGGCGTGTGCGGATCGGTCATATTGGCATCATCGCGGAGTTTGCCGGGTTTCGCTCTGTTTCGGATCAAAAACTGTTGTGAGCTATCGGGTCGGGAAGGACGGTAGTGGAAGGGCTTGACATGTTCGTTTACAGGCGTAATCTAATTTCAAATTACACCCGTAAACGTCAACCGGCCCCGTTATGCGGGTCAACCATGCAGGCTATCTATGCAAATCAGTGAAGCCGAGTCAGTGGTGATGGAAGTCCTCTGGCAGCGCAGCCCGCTGACCTCGGAAGAGGTGATCGCCGGGTTGGTCGAGCATCAGCAGTGGCAGGAAGCGACGGTGAAGACCCTGCTTAACCGCCTGCTCAACAAGGGCGCGATCGAGGCGCAGAAGGACGGCCGTCGTTATCTCTACAGCCCGCGTCTGCGGCGCGAGGACTGGGTGATGGGCGAAAGCGAGAGCCTGCTCGCGCGCCTGTTCGACGGCCGGGTCGCGCCGCTGGTCGCGCATTTCAGCCAGCACCGCAAATTGAGTGCCGCCGATCTCGCCGAATTGCGGCAACTGGTCGAAACGCTGGATGAGGAGACCGCCCATGATCGCGACTCCTGACGTCTTGCAGTGGCTGTGGACCGCGATGCTTGCGGTCGGTTTCGCGCTGCTGGTCTTGCTGGTCCTGCCGCGTTTGCTACGCCGTCATTTCGGTGCCGGCGTGGCCTATGCGGCGTGGTGGCTGCTGCCGGCGGTGTTCATCACCAGTCTGCTGCCCGGGCGCACGGTGCAGACCGCCGCTGCGCAGACATTTCGGGTCGTCGCCGAACCGGTCGCGCTGGCGCCGGTCGTGGCGATCGAGGACCGCTCTCAGCTGTGGTTGGCCGTGTGGCTGATCGGCGTCCTGGTCATGGCCTTGCGGTTGCGGCATCAACAGCGCCGGTTCGAGCGCTCGCTTGGTCTGCTGCAACCCTTGCCTGAGCGACTATGGCGTTCGCAGGCCAGCCACGGCCTGCCTGCGGTGGTCGGTGCGCTACGCGCGAAGATCGTGCTGCCGGTGGATTTCGCTCAGCGCTACGACGACGAACAGCGCCGGTTGATGCTGGCGCACGAACGCCGGCATCTGCGCTGCGGCGATCCGCTCGCGAATCTTGCCGTCGCCATCGTCCGCTGCCTGTTCTGGTTCAACCCGCTGGTGCATCTGGCGGCAGTCCGTTTCCGCCACGACCAGGAACTCGCCTGCGATCAGGCAGTGGTCGCGGCCCATCCCCAATCGCGACGCGCGTACGGCGAAGCGATGCTCAAAACCCTCATGGCCGGACAGCAGGCGCCGTTGTCCTGCCACTGGGGGTTTTCCCATCCCATGAAGGAGAGAGTCATGCAACTCAAGTCACCAATGCCGCGCCCATGGGTGCGGCGGGTCGGGATCGCCACGGTGGCGATGCTGATGTGCGGCGCCGGGTTCGCGGTGTGGTCGGCGCAGCCGGCGAGAATGGTGTCGTCGTCAGGCGCCGATTTCAACGCCGATATCCGGATGCGGATCGACGGCGGCGAGACCGAAACATTCGCCGTCGCAAACGAGTTCGGCAAATCCTTCTCGTTCGCACAACAGGGTGGTAGCGGCGGCCGGATCGATGTCGATGCCACCGTGCGCGAAGCCGGCGCATCGCGTTACGACATCGCGATGGTGCTGAAACAGGACGGCAGGGAACTGGCCAGACCAAGGCTGATCGTCGCGCGTGGCGAAGCGGCCACCGTGAGAGTCGGTGACGACTTGCGCGGCAGCGGATTCCAGGGCATCGAGCTTGCGGTCACGATCGGCGGCCACGAGCTGGCAGCTGGGAATACTTCATTCTTTCCACCCGCGCCACCCGCGCCGCCTGCACCGCCCGCACCACCTCCGGCGCCTCCCTCACCCCAAGCGCTCGATACCCAGCTTGCGTCGTACGCTACGGTTGCGCCGATGCCCCCGCCGGCACCACCCCCGGCACCGATGGCACCGATGGCACCGATGGCACCGATGGCACCAATGGCACCAATGGAACCAATGGAACCAATGGAACCAATGGAACCAATGGAACCAATGGAACCAATGGAACCAATGGAACCAATGGAACCGATGGAACCAATGGAACCGATGGAACCGATGGAATCGCTCGAAGTCCCGGCAACGGCTGCGGATTCCGAAGCGATCGTGAACGCGTCGCCCAGGCCATCGGTGAAACGTGTGTCTGCGCCGCAAGCCAAGGCTGCTTCACTGGTGCCGATTGCAGCGCTGAAATGGCTCGCCCCATCGCAGCAAGCCGCTGCTCAAGACGGATGCTGACAACGGGTTGAAGCCTGCGATGCCTGAGGCCACGGAAGGCCGCATGGCTCTGGGTCTGTTTGCCTCGGTCAGAGTAGCAACTTGCCTGCCGCGATCAGCAGCACCACGCCCAGCGCGATCCGCAGCCAGCGCACCGGCAGCCACTTCAGCCCGAGCTGCGTACCGATCAGCGCACCGACGGCCACCGTGCCCAACCATAGCGGCAACATGGCTGGCAGCGTCTGCTCTGACTGCAGTAAACCGGCGAGTGCGGTCAGCGAATTGATCCACACGAACGCCACCGACGTGCCGCTGGCCTCGCGCGTGGGCATCCAATGCGCGAACAGCAGCAGCGGGGTGAGGAAGATCGCGCCGCCGGTGCCGGTGAGCCCGGACAGCGTACCGATGACGCCGCCGACGATCAGGCCGATGAGCCACGGCACCTCTCGATCACGGGTTTGCAGGTCCTCGGCCTCGGCGCGTGCGGCCGAGCGGAATACCCCGACCGCCGCGACCAGCAGCACGACCGCCAGCAGCATCGAATAACTTTCTTTCGGCAGGCTGATCTGCGCTGCGAAATACGCGGCTGGCGCCGAGGCCAGCACAAACGGCAGGATGTTGCGCCAGCGCACGAAGCCACCGCGCCAGAAGCGGTACAGCCCGATGCCTCCGACCAGCAGATTCAGTGCCAGTGCGGTGGGGCGCATTTGCTCCGGCGCGAGGCCGACCAGCGCCATCGCCGCGAGATACCCGCTGGCCCCGGCGTGGCCCACCGACGAGTAGAGCGTCGCGACCAGCAGGAACAGCGCTGCGAGCAGAAGCGTGTCGCCGCTCATCGGGCGTCTGCGGGTGTCTTCAGTGTGCTGTTCAACAGGGCCGCAAGGCGATGCCCCGCAATCCGCAGTTGTTCGTCGACGGTGGGCCGCCACTGTGAAAAATACCCCGGCACGATGGTCGGTTTCGATGGGTAGAAGCCGTCGCGCAGCACGATCCGGCAGGAGGCTTCGGCCCACGCGGCGGGGTCGTCGATGCCGACGCGCGCCTGCGTCGGTAACGGCATGCGCTGCAGATGACGCAGATAGCGGCGTTCGGGCATGTCTGCAGAGGCGATGATGTCGCTGTCCCAGAGCCGATGCAGGTTGCTGCCCTGGCCGTCGATCTGGAGCTGCACGGTATTGCCGCCCTTGTCGCGCGCATAGCCCGCGTGCAGCGGTTGGTGCGCGTCGCCGACGAAATGCACCAGGAACTTCAGCGCCTGCGCGCGCACCGCATCGGGTTGGCGACGGTCGGCCAGCAGATCGCGCTGGCGTCGGATCGCTTCGATCACGCAGTCGCCGTTGGGGCAGTGCGCCGCCGCGCGATAGCCGCAGTCGTCCTCGGCCAGATTCACGTAATGCCAGCGCGACGAACGCTTGCCAAGATCGGCATCGCCGACAACGGGGTTGTCGCGCAGATCGTCGGCCCAATTGGAAACACCGGCCAGCGTGGGCTCGGGTGCGCCGCGCAGCAGTCGTGCCACTTCAGTGCGGGCTTGCGGCGACAGTTCGGTGGCGGCGAGCCCGGCCACCAGCCGATGGCCCTTGGGGCCCCATGCGAAGGCGCCTGCGGGCAGCAGGGATGCGATGAGCAGGCCGCAGAGCGCCAGCGGTCGCGGATTGGAAAAAGAAAAACGGATCATGCGGAGGAGAGTAGCCGACATGACCCGTTTTTTGCAGCACCCCTGTGTCGCGTCGCCGGTTGTAGCAAAGACCGGCGATGCGACATTGTTTCGATCAGAACTTGAACACGTACGCCGCACCGTAGACCAGCGGATCGATGTTTACGGTGCCGATATCGGTGCCGTTGAGCTTTGCATCGGTATCGATGTCGATCCAGCGCGCGTCGATGCGGATCGCGCCCTTTTCGCCTACTTCGAAGTCGATACCGGCGTGCGCGGCAAGGCCAAAGGAGTCGTCCAGTTCGAGATCGGCGCCCGCCAGCGCGCCCTCGGTCTCTTCGCTCATGAACAGGGTGTAGTTGATGCCGAGGCCGACGAACGGCTTTACCGTGCCATTGCCGAAGTGGTACTGCACCGAGACGGTCGGCGGTAGATGCCTGGTCGAGCCAACCGTACCGAGGCCAGCGATGCTGATGTCATGCTGGAACGGCCATGCGGCCAGCACTTCGATGCCGAGGTTGTCGCGGACGAAATATTCGGCGGTGATGGTGGGGCGGACATTGCTGCCCACTTCCACGTCGAGCGTGCCGCCGGCAACACTGCCGTTGTCGGACTTCGGGTTGACTTGGTGGGCGCCGATGG
>JANLSB010000292.1:0-2674 GCA_031362125.1 Lysobacterales bacterium
AAACGCGCCTCGGACCCGGGAGGGGTTGACTCGCTACACATTTTCCTCCCAGACCAAAACACCCGCCGTTGGGCGGGTGTCGATGGGTTGTTGGAGCTACGGTCAGCGCCCGAGTTCGAACACCACGTTGATACTGGCGGAGAGCGAACTTTCGCCCGGCGACACCGGGGTGTCGGCCATTTCCATGGCTGCCATCTTCAGCATCGGGACCGGACCCGGCGGGTTATAGCCGCCGCCCTCATTGATGCTGACCACCCGGCGCACGCGCAGGCCGAGGGTTTTTGCGTAGAGTTCGGCGCGGCTCTGCGCTTTCTTGACCGCTGCGACCCGGGCCTCGTCATAGGCCTCTTCCGGATTTTCGATCTCGAAGCTCGGCCCGTTGATCTGATTCGCGCCCATGGCGACCAGCGCATCCAGCACCTTGCCCAGTTTGGCGATGTCGCGGACCTTCACATTGAGGGTGTTGCTGGCCTGGTAGCCGGTGATCGTCGGCGGTTGGTTCTCGCCGTAGCGGTATTGCGGATTGATGCTGATGCCGGCGGTCTGCACATCCCGGTCGGCGATCCCGGCCGCCTTGATCGCAGCAACGACCTTGCTCATCTGTTCGCTGTTCTGGCGAAGCGCGGCGTTGGCGTCTGCAGCCTGGGTCACGACGCCGGTGGACAGCGTGGCGATGTCCGGCGTGCGGGTCGCGTGCGCCTCGGCGCTGATCGACAGCAGCGTGCCGTCGTTGGCGGGGGGCGTGGTTTGAGCGGATGCGGTCATGGCGAGGCCCGAGGCGAGAATGGCGGCGAATGCGGTGGCGAACGAACGGGACAGGGTGCGTGGGTGGTGATACATGTGGATCTCCATGGAATGGGCGACCTGCGAGTGAACGCACTGTGAGCCCGGTCGGGGTCCACGCGGTCACTGCGTTCAGGCTCTGGCGGTCGGCAGGGTATCCTAGGGCGATGCTGCATCTTGCCTCGAAATCTCCCCGTCGTCGTGAACTGTTAAGGATGCTTGGTCTCGACTTCGACATCCTCGACCTCGACCTCCCCGAAACGCCCGCACCCGGCGAGCCGCCGGAGGATTACGTGCGCCGGGTGGCGCGGGAGAAAGCCGGCGCCGGCCTGATGCGCGTGGTCGGCCAGCCACAGGCGGTCGTGCTTGGCGCCGACACCGAAGTCGTACTGGGCGGACGCATCTTCGGCAAACCTGCCGATACCGACGATGCCGCATCGATGCTGCGCGCGTTGTCTGGACGCACGCATGAGGTGATCTCGGCAATTTCGATGGTAAGCGCGGGCCGCGAGCTGCAAGCGGTGTCGGTGTCCGAGGTGAGCTTCGCGCCGATGAGCGAAGACGACATCCGCTTCTATCTCGTCAGCCACGAATGGGACGGCAAGGCCGGCGCCTATGCCATCCAGGGCCTGGCACAGAGTTTCATAGCGCATCTGTCCGGCAGCTACACCGGCGTGATGGGCTTGCCGTTGTACGAAACCGCCACCTTGCTGCGTCAGTTCGGATTGTTTCCAGCGCCTCACAATGACTCAGCCCGGGAGCGCGCATCATGACCGAAGAGATCCTCGTCAATGTCACTCCGCGCGAAACCCGGGTCGCGGTGGTCGAGAACGGCATGCTGCAGGAGTTGCACATCGAACGCGGCTGGCGGCGCGGCGTGGTCGGCAACATCTACAAAGGCAAGGTGCAGCGGGTCATGCCCGGCATGCAGGCGGCGTTCGTGGACATCGGTCTGGACCGTGCCGCATTCCTGCACGCCAACGACATCTTCCGTGCCAGTGCCGCGCCGGCGATCGATACCGCGTTGGGAAATGCGATCGAAAACGCGCTGGACGGCGAAGCCGATCCCGTTGCGACGGTCGTTGCACCATTCACGACACCGCTGGTGGTCCCGTCCATCACCGAACTGCTGCGCGACGGCCAGGAGATCGTCGTGCAGGTGGTCAAGGACCCGATCGGCAGCAAAGGCGCGCGCCTTACCACCCAGATCAGTATTCCTTCGCGCTATCTCGTGCTGTTGCCGCAGTCCAAAGTCATCGGCGTTTCTTCGCGGATCGAGGACGAAGCGGAGCGCCAGAGGTTGAAAATGCTGGTGTCGGGACATGGCCATACTGGCGGTCAAAACGGCAACGGCAGCCATCACGTCTCCGGGTCGCCCGGCTACATCGTGCGTACGAATGCCGAGGGGCAGCCGGCCGAAGCGCTGGCCGAGGACATCGCCTACCTGGGCCGGGTCTGGGCACTGATCGAACAGAACGTACGCACCACAGCCGTCGGCGGTTGCGTTTACGAAGACCTCAGTCTGCCGATGCGGGCAGTGCGTGACCTGATCCGTCGCGATGTGGAGAAGGTGAAGGTCGATTCGCGCGAAACCTGCGACCGTCTTCGGACGTTCGCTGCGCAGTACATGCCGGGCCTTGCCGAAAAGATAGAGCATTACAGCGGCGAGCGGCCCGTGTTCGACCTGTATGGCGTCGAGGACGAGATCCAGCGCGCGCTCGAAAAAGAGGTGCCGCTGAAATCAGGCGGCTATCTGGTGATCGATCAGACCGAAGCGATGACCACGATCGACGTCAATACCGGTTCGTTCCTCGGTCAGCGCAATCTCGAAGAAACGGTATATCGCACCAATCTGGAAGCGGCACAGTCGGTGGCGCGGCAGCTGCGCCTG
>JANLSB010000387.1:0-3938 GCA_031362125.1 Lysobacterales bacterium
TCGGTCAGGCCGCCCGGACGGCCGGAGCGGTCGAAGATGCGCACGCGCACGCCCAGCCGATGCAGCGCCTGGCCGAGTTCAAGCCCGATCACACCGGCGCCGACCACCGCGACCGAGGCCGGCAACGTCCGCCACTCGAACACATCGTCGTTGACGATCAGACGGTCGCCCAGCGCATCGCGCCAGTCCTGCGGCAATATCGGCCGCGAGCCGGTGGCGATGACGATGCGTCTGGCATGCACTTCGCGGCCGTCGTCCAGCGCCAGCACGCCGGGCGCGACGAAACGCGCACGCTGTTGCAGTCGGCGCTCGGCCGGCCAGGACTGCAAGGATTCCAGCACGAAGCCGACGAAGCGGTCGCGCTCGGCGCGCACCCGCGCCATCACCGCTTCGCCGTCGATGCGCGGCGGTGCGGCGACCACCCCGAAGCCGTTGGCGGCCTCGACGTGATGCGCGGCGTCGGCCGCGGCGATCAACAGCTTGCTGGGCATGCAGCCCACGCGCGCGCAGGTGGTGCCGTAGGGGCCGGGATCGATCAGCCACACGTCGCCGGTGTGATGGCGTGCGGCGCGATATGCGCCCATACCTGCGGAACCCGCGCCGATCACGGCGACATCGACATGCAGTGCATTCATGGAAAGCTCCTCAGCCTTGCCAGTATTGAGGGTAGCGCAGGTCGCTGCGCAGCCCGTTGAAGATCAGCGCGACTGCAGTCACCGCCAGTGCGCCGGGCAGCACCAGGGTCCACAGCAGTGCCAGCCCGGGCTGGGTCAGCGCGATGATGATGGGGTTGGCGCCCGCGGGCGGATGACCGCAGCGGCTTAGCTGCGTCGCCGCCGCACCCAGACCCACGCCGACCGCCGCCGCGATCATCGGGTCGGCGAAGACCGCAGTCGCCGCCAGCCCGGCCAGCGACGTGGCGAAATGGCCGCCGATGATGGCGCGCGGCTGCGCAAGCGGGCTGGCTGGCACGCAGAACGCGAGGAAACACGAGGCGCCGAGCGAGGCCAGGATCGCCGGCGCGCTGCCGAGCGCGCGACCCAGCAGGAAGGCGGCGAGGATGGCGAGGCTGCAGCCAAGGCTGCCGAGCAGCACGATCGCCAACGGCGGCATCGGCGGCGCCTTGACGCCTGCGCCGCGCAGGCGCGCGCCGAGGGAGAGAACTCGTTGCATGACGATCATCTCAGTGCGCCCGGCAATCGACGGCATCGACGCATTCGCGCGTCGGCTCGCCCAGCCATTCGAGCAGCGACATGCTGCTCAGGCCTGCAACGTCGACTTCGGTCGCCGCGCAGTGCGGACGCGTCGGCGCAAAGGACGGCCAGATGGCTTCGAGAAAGGTGTACATGGCGGCTCCGCATGAATGCTGTGGTGTGCGTGCAGGATGGCTGCCCAGGCGTCGCGGAAGAATTACCGCGACGCGCACAGGTTCATTTCATCCCGCGAAATGCTGCTGTCCAATCGGCAACAAAGAAGACACCTGGACATCCAACTGCGCCGGCAGGCGCGCCAGCCTGCCCATGGCGCTGTTCAGCGCGGCAAGCCCGACATGGACCACGATCTCTGCGATTTCCGCTTCCGAGTAACCGGCGGAGCGCACTGCGGCCAGCGCGTCGTCGGCTACTGCGCCGCGATGCTCGAACAGTCGCAGAGCGAAGATGATGCCGCGTTCGGCGCGCGCGTCCTGCGAACGGCCCAGGGCGTTGGCGATGATCTCGTTGCCGGTGAGGCCGCCAGTGCGCGCATCCGCCGTAGCGACCGACAGGCAATGCGCGCAGCCGCCCTGCGCCGCCAATGCCACCGCCAGGCGCAGCCGCATCGGTGCCGACAGCGCGCCTTCGTCGGCGATACGCGACAGACCGCGATAGGCCGACAGCGCCGCTGGCGAACGCGCGAACGCATCGTTAAGCGTCGATGGCGACGCCGCGGCGCTCACAGATCCAGCACGATGCGCGCACTGCCGGCGGCGGGCACCGCGCAGCAGATTAGGGCTTCGCCCGGCGCATGCGTCGCGCCCGGAACCTCGGCATAGGTCACCTGCCCTTCGCTCACGCCGGTGCGGCAGGTGCCGCAGCTGCCGCCACGGCAGCTGTACTCGGGCGCGAGCCCGCGCGCTTCGGCCAGTTCCAGCAGGCTGCCGTCCTGCGGCGACCAGCGCGCCTCTTTCGCCGAACGTGCGAACAGCACCGGCACGCTGTCGGTGGCTGCAGCCGGCAGTGCTTCGATGATGGCACCGGCGTCCGGCCGACGCTTGAGACTGGCCGGGCCGAAGGCTTCCGCGTGGATGCGGTCGTCGCCGACGCGCAGGTCGCGCAACTGGTCGTACAGGCTCTGCATGAACGCGGGCGGGCCGCACAGATAGAAATCGTAGTCGTCGAACGGCAGCACGCCCTTGAGCAGCGCGGCATCGATGAACCCGTGGTGCTGGTAGTCGCGGCCCGGCTTGGCGTCGCCCGGTTCGCTCAGCGCCTGCACCACGAACGCGCGCCCGCCGGATGCCGAGACGATCTCCGCGAGCTCACGGTCGAACGGCCGCTCCGGCAGCGTGCGCGAACTGTGGATGTACCACGCCGGGCGCATGTCGCGACGGCGGCGGCCTTCGTAGACGAGATGACGCAGCATCGCCAGCATTGGCGTGGCGCCGACGCCGCCGGACAGCAGCACCACCGGCCGCTGTACGCCGGCATCGACGGTGAAATCGCCTGCGGGCGCGCGTACTTCGACGACATCGCCAACCTTCACGTGATCATGCAGATGCATCGACACCTTGCCCTGGCGCTTCACGCTGATCCGGTACACGCCGTCGGCGGGCGCGCTGGACAGGGGGTAGGTGCGCAGCGTCGGCTGGGCGTCGTCGCCGACGGTCACCCGGATCGGCAGATGCTGCCCGGCCTGATACACGGCATAGCCGGCGCCGTCGGCCGGCTCAAAGTGGAAACTGCGGATCGTGCTGCTCTCGTCGTCGATGCGCGCGACCCGGAACGGCCGCCACGCCATGCGCAGCGCTTCGGCGCGCTGCCGTGCGGCGGCTTCGTCCCATGAACCGGTCATCAGCGCATTGGGCGAGAACTCGCCGAATTCGAAGCGCAGCGCGAACGCGCCGGCCCGGCGCACCGCCTGCTCGACCGTGAATCGCCACAGCCGCTCGGCGCCCTGGAAACTGCGCACCTCCTCGCCGTCGAACACGATCTCGACCCGGCCACTGAGCTGCAGCGCATCGCCGCTCTCGAAATCGACGAACAGCAGCCCGGCGCGCGGGTTTCGCAGCAGGTTGCCGAGGGTGTTGAAGTGCAGATTGCCGGCGAAATCGGGAATGGTCAGGGTGTCGCCGTCGATGCGCACGAAACCGGGCTTGCCGCCGCGGTGGGACGCATCGACCTGGCGCGCGGCGGGGTCGCCGTCGATATCGAGATAGCTGGCGACGAAGAATGTGTCGGCGGCGGCGATCAGCGCGCGCGCCGCGGCGTCGAGCGTGGTCGCCCGCTCCACGCGTCCCGCCGGCTGCGTCTGCGGCGGGCGCGCGAAACGGAAACCGCGGGTCTGGATGTATTGCGGACAGTTGCCGAAGCTGTGCCCGACCTCGACGGCGATGCCGGCCCCGTCCTCTTCGACGATGCGGCCGTTCATGCGGTTGCGGCGGCGGCTGTGCAGTTCGATGCCGAGCAGGCCCAGCGCGTCGCCCGCGCGTATGCCCGCGGCGGCGGGGTCGCCGGCTGCGGCGCGCGCGTCGATGCGCAGATGGCGCGGATCCGGCGAGTGCATGAACCCGGGCTCGCCTTCGAGCAGCGTGGCCCACGGCGCGCCGTCGGCATCGACGCTGGCGGCCACGATGAACGGCAGCTGCGCGAAAAACGCGCGGTGCTGTTCGGGCAGATGGTCGCGGACCACTTTGCGGGCGAAGACCTCCATGCGTTCCGAGACGCCGAGCATGCGCTGGA
>JANLSB010000359.1:0-6118 GCA_031362125.1 Lysobacterales bacterium
CCGAGCCGTTGGTACGCCTGGGCGGCAGCGCTCCGGCGATGCGGCCCGACGAGATCCGACAGATCGGCATCCGCTCGGTCGACGCCGGCGAGAAGCGGCTGGTGAAGGACTACGGTCTCGACATCTACGACATGCGCTACATCGATGAAGTCGGCATGAAGCGCGCGATGGCCGAAGCGTTGGAAGACCTCGACGACGACACCCACCTGCACGTGAGTTTCGACGTCGATTTCCTCGACCCCAGCATCGCGCCGGGCGTCGGCACCACCGTGCCCGGCGGCCCGAACTACCGCGAAGCGCAGCTGGTGATGGAGATGATCGCCGACACCGGCCGCATGGGCTCGCTGGACATCGTCGAACTCAATCCCGCGCTGGACAACCACAACGGCACAGCCGAACTCGCGGTGGATCTGGTCGAAAGTCTGTTCGGCAAATCGACATTGATGCGGGATTGAGCGGTAGACCGGTGAAAAAAGCGGTTCTCGTGATCGATGTGCAACGCGGTCTTTTCGACGACGAACCGCGTCCGTTCGAAGCGGACGACGTTGTCGAACGCATCAATCTGCTGTGCGAACGTGCCCGTGCGGGCGATGTCCCGGTGATCTTCATCCAACACGAATGCGCCTCCAGCCCGCTGGCGCACGGCTCGGACCTGTGGCAGCTGGAACGCAATCTACGTATTGGACCGGGCGACCGCTTGGTCGCCAAAACCACGCCCGATGCCTTTCTGGGCACGACACTGCAAACGCTGCTCGAATCGCTGGGCGTGGAGCATGTCGTCGTCTGCGGCTACGCCTCGGAATTCTGCGTCGACACCACCACTCGCCGGGCGGCGGCGCTGGGCTATCCGGTGACGCTTGCCGCGGACGCGCACACCACAAAGGACAAGACGCACGCAAGCGCGGAAGCGATCCGGGCGCACGAGAACGCCACACTCTCGGAGATCGTCAGTTTCGGCCCCACCATCCGCACCGTCGCCAGCGCCGATATCCACTTCCAGGACTAACGACCCGCACTCGCCGGCGCCGTGGCGCCGATGCCGACGATTTCAAGCCGGCTTCCTTATCGCCACCGTATTCGCCGTCATCGCGCGCAGATCGATCCACGACGGATCAACGCTTACCGGCATTCCGCGCCTCGTCTTCGGGCAGGATCGGATAGACCCGGCTGACGCTGCAGCCGAAGCGCGCGGCGAGGCCGTTTTCGTTGATGCGGCGCTGAAACGGAAAAGGCTCGGACGCGCCGCTGTCTTCACGGAAGAACATCGCGCGGTCGCCGGCATTGCCGCAGACCACGTTGCCGCCGATCGCCGACTCCAGGCGCATATGATGCATCGAGCCCATTTCGGTGCATTGGCCGCCGAGTTCAACCCTGTAATAACGGTTTCCGCCGCTGCGCTTGGGCGACATTTCGACCACGATGTCGCTGCCCTCGTCGCGCCAACCGCGCATGTAGCGGGTGTCCACGCAGGTGGCGGTAGTGCCGGCGAAACCGCGTCGACGCTGGCCGCGCACTTCGACCCGGTCCAATACATTGGCATCACCTGAAGCGCGACGCTGGCTGCGCAGGACGTGATCGGCGTATTCGCGCGCATCGATGCGGGCGAGCCCCGCGACCGCGCATTGCCGGTCACCGAGATCGACGTATTCCGTATTGCTGCCGCAGATCCAGCCGTGCTGGCTGACCAACTGCGGACGATCGGACCACAGCGCATCGGGACAGGCATCGGCAAGTTCGATCCGGTAGCGCGATTCGTCGTTCAATCGCACCGCCAGCGTGCGTGCATCGCTCTGCCGCGCCTCGCGGACCTCCCGGGCGTTGAAACAATACGGCGCGGGCGCCGGTAGTTGATCCGCCTGTTGCGGTTGGCTTGCCGACACAGGAAGGCCACACAGCGCAGCAAAGATGACCAGAACGAGCGCGCGGACATGCATGGCAATGGCTCCCAATGGGTTACTTCAGGCGGAAACGTTCAAGGCGCGCCCGGAAAAGTGAAGGGCAGCATGCCTCATGGTCAAACAATCCGGACCTCGCCATCGACCACGGACACTGCCACAGCGCGCAGCGAATCGCCACGGCAGGGGCCGGCGACGCAGGCGCCTTCGCGCAGCTCGAAACTGGCGCCATGCGCGGCACAGACCAGTAGACCCTCTTTGGACAGCAGGAACTTGCCCGGCGCCCAGTCGAGGCGCCGGCCCGCATGCGGGCAGATATTGAGCCAGGCACAGACGTTGTCACCGCTGCGGTGGAGAATCAACGACTCTGCCACACCGTCGATCTCCGCCTCGACCTCCAGCAGTCCACCGTCGGACAGGGCATCCAGCGCCGCCAGCGGCTTGGCGGCAGAGTCCACGGAATTTAACGAAGTTCTCACACCTTCGGTCATCGGGCATCCGATACTGCGGCGACCGGCCGCTGGCCATCAGTGTGTCACGACAACATTCGCATGCGAGCTCACCGCTTTTTCAACATTCCCGCCTTCCGTTTCGGCCGTCGACAGCTTGGCGATTTCTTTGCGCCGCGCAAGCCGCGTCACCGCGTGCTGCGCGTTGTGCTCGCACTGTTCGGGATCGCCATACTCGCGATGCTGCTGGTGCTTGGATTGGTGATCGGCGCAGCGATGCTGACCGCTGGCCTGCTGCACCGGCTGTGGGGCCAGCGCGGCAAGCCGATCGCGAAGCAGACGCAGGCGATTGACGGCGAATACCGGGTGTTGCGCAAACCGATGCTCACGACCGGACGCTGAGCCCGGTCGTCACCGGCCTGGGCGCCGGCCCTCGACGCACCGGCACCACACGGGCGATCATGGCCCATGAACGACGACACTCACGACCTGATTCCTGCACCTGCTGCCACGCGCGTGCCCGTGCACGGCACGTCTCTCACCGGCAGCTTTCCGGTCCACCGCATTTACTGCGTTGGCCGCAATTTCGCCGATCATGCCAGGGAAATGGGCGCCGCCGCGCCGGCTTCGAAAGCCGAACGCGGCACGCCGGTGTTCTTTCTGAAACCCACCGACGCGCTCGTCGTCGATGGCGTCGCCGCCTACCCGCCAGGCACTCAGGATCTGCACCACGAGATCGAACTGGTCGTCGCGCTCGGTCACGATGCGCCTGCTGACGTGCTCGATCCCGCGCAGGCCAGGGCGCTGATCTTCGGCTACGGCATCGGCCTGGACCTCACCCGTCGCGATCTGCAGACCGCAGCGAAGGCCAAAGGCCTGCCTTGGGACACCGGCAAATCCTTCGACGAATCGGCGCCGATCAGCGCACTGCTACCGGCCGCCGACGTGGGCGATCTCGCACCCCGCACCTTGTCGCTGCGGGTGAATGGTGCGTTGCGGCAAGAATCGCGGCTGGACCAGCTGATCTGGGATGTGCCGGAAATCCTGCATGAATTGTCGAAGCTCTTCGCGCTGCGCGCCGGCGACCTGATCTTCATGGGCACGCCCGCCGGCGTGGCCGCGTTGCAGCCGGGCGATGTCTGCGAAGGTCGGCTGGACGATCTGATCCGCCTCGACTGCCGGATCGCAGCACCGCGCTGAAAACAGTCGCTGGCGGCTGCACAAAGCCGGTTGCGGACGCTAGACTCGGGCTCACATCCACCATCGGGGAGTGCGGTTTCATGGGCATGATCAGTGAGTTCAAAGAGTTCGCGATGAAGGGCAACGTCGTCGACCTCGCGGTCGGCGTCATCATCGGTACCGCGTTCGGCAAGATCGTCAGCTCGCTGGTGGATGGCGTGATCATGCCGGTCGTCGGCAATCTGGCTGGCGGCGTGAATTTCAGCAATCTGGCCTACGTTCTGCAGGATGCGGTGATCGGTCCCGATGGCAAGGAAACGGCCGCCGCCGTGGCGATCAAATACGGCGCCTTCGTCCAGACCGTCATCGACTTCACGATCATCGCGTTCGTGCTGTTCATGGTGATCAAGATCATGAACCGGCTCAAGAAAGCCGAAGCCGCCGCACCGCCGGCCGAACCGGCAGAAGACGTGCTGCTGCTGCGCGAAATCCGCGATTCGCTGAAGAAGTACGCCATGCGGCGACCAGCATGCGGCGACATGTACGCGGCGACATGACTGCAGAGGCTGCGGGCTGATACGCTCGCGGCCTCTTGTTTTACGGCCGGGGAATCCGCAATGCGTTCGAGTCTGATCAGCTTCGTCATATTTCTCGGTACGTTTGCGGCCGCCAGCCCGCTGGCGGCGGAACCGCGCGAAACGCGCATTCCCGAATCTGCGGTCGACAACGCCGCGCAGTTGCGCGAACGGGCGCTGCAGGACAAGACCGCTTGGCAGGTGGTGGAATCGCTGACCACCGAAATCGGACCGCGCCTGGCCGGCAGCGAAGCCGACGCGCGCGCGGTGCGCTGGGCCGAAGCGAAATTCAAGGCTCTGGGCTACGACAAGGTCTGGCTGCAGCCGGTGAGCTTCCCCAAATGGGTGCGCCGCAGCGAATACGGCGAGGTGCTGGGCGAACACAGCCAGGTGCTGAAACTCACCGCGCTCGGCGGCAGCCCTGGCGGCACGGTCGAAACCGAAGTGGTGCGCTTCGCCGACCTCGCCGCGCTGGAAGCCGTGCCCGCCGGCGCGCTCGCCGAAAAAATCGCTTTCGTCGATTACCGCATGGAGCGCGCCCGCGACGGCAGCGGCTACGGCATCGGCAGCCGAGTGCGCAGTCGCGGCCCGTCAGCGGCCATCCGCGCCGGCGCCGCCGCGTTCGTGATGCGTTCGGCCGGCACCTCCAGCCACCGCAACCCGCACACCGGCATCACCCGTTTCGACGACGGCCTGACGCCGATTCCCTCGGCCGCGCTGTCAGCGCCCGACGCCGATCAGCTCGCGCGGCTCGTGGCGCTGGGCGAACCAGTGCGCATCCGCGTCGCGCTCGACTGCGGCTGGGACGGCACCGCCGAGTCGTTCAATGTGATCGGCGAGATCACCGGCAGCCATCGCAAGCTGCGCGAGGACGTTGTCGTCATCGGTGGCCATCTGGATTCATGGGATCTCGGCACAGGCGCGGTCGACGATGGCGCCGGCGTCGCGATCACCATGGCAGCCGGGCATCTGATCGGCCAACTGCCGAAAGCGCAGCGCCCTGTGCGCACGATCCGCGTGATCGCGTTCGCCAACGAAGAACAGGGCCTGTACGGCGGCAAAGCCTATGCCGCGCAATTCAAACCCGCGGTGTCGAAGCATCAGCTCGTTGCCGAAAGCGACTTCGGCGCCGGCCGCATCTACGGGTTCAACACCGGCGCCGCGCCGCACGCGCAGGCCGCGGTCGCGCAGATCGCGACGGCGCTGAAACCGTTGGGCATCGAAGCGATGGCCAAAGGCGGCCCGGGCCCCGATATCGGCCCGATCGCCGCCGAAGGCGCAATCTGGGCCTGGCTGGGCCAGGACGGAACCGATTACTTCGATCTGCACCATACGCCCGACGACACGCTCGACAAGATCGATCCCGCAGCGCTGGCGCAGAACGCCGCGGCGTATGCTGTGTTCGCGTATCTCGCGGCGTCGGCGGATGGCGGTTTCGGCAGTGCACCGAAGGCCGTCGAACCTGCGCCGGCCGCGAAACTCTGAGAAGACGAGACGCTGATTTGTAGGAGCGATGGAAGTCGCGACAGACCGCCGAACAACTACCGGAAAGCGGTCGCGACTTCCGTCGCTACAAAAAAGCATCAACGCCTGACGGCTCTCGACCACTCCGCCAGCATCACCGCCGTTGCCGCGGCAACATTGAGACTTTCCACAGCGCCGCTGCCTGGAATCGACAGCCGCAGATCGCAGGCCTTGGCGAGTTCTGCATCCATTCCCTCGCCCTCGGCGCCGAGCACATAGATCAATCTTTCCGGCAACTTCGCCGCGAACAGATCGGCAGCGCCACGCACCACTGTGGCAGCGAGCGAGAAACCCGCGCCGCGCAGCTGCGCAATGGAATTGTCCTCGCGCCCCAAGCGCACGAACGGCACTATTTCGGCGCCGCCCTCGGCGACGCGCGCGGCAGCGCCGGACATGGTCAGCGTCGAATGCTTCGGCAACAGCACCGCGCTGACGCCGAAATGCGCGGCGGAGCGCAGGATCGCGCCGAGGTTATGCGGATTGCCCACGCCGTCGA
>JANLSB010000361.1:0-3355 GCA_031362125.1 Lysobacterales bacterium
TGGCTTCGGCGGCGGCGCCGTTGGCGACGGGTTCGGACATGGCAGAGCTCCTGGAAGGAATGCGGAAAAGGGGGCGATTATTGCATGGACACCGAGCCGGGCATCGTTGCCGTCGCGAAGACACTCCCCCATCGCTGGCAAGCCGTTGAAAAGCTGCCTGCAAGGACATTCAGGGCTGTCTACGACGGCGACGCAGGCGCGTAAGCGATTGATTCGGCGAAAACGGGGCAGACATGTGCCAGACCCGCGATCTGGAAACCGGACATGGGGCCCGTTTTCCAACAACCCTGTCCGCAGTCGTGGGGGCCGCGATCCGCGATTACAACGGTTATGCCCGGCGGACGTGAAAAATGTGGGGCTCAGCCCTTGCCCTTGACCAGCGGCAGTTCTGCCTGCTGCCACGCTGCGATCCCGCCTTCAAGGACGTGGACGTGCTCGAAACCGGCCTTTTTCAGGCGCTTGGCGGCGCCGGCGACGGTGGTTCCGTTCGCGCATACCAGCACGATCGGCAAGGCCTTGGCCGGCGCGAGCTGCTTGCTTTCCGGGTCGAACTGGCTCATCAGCACGTTCTTGGCGCCGGCAATGTGACCCTTCTGGTAGTCGGCGTGCGCGCGCAGGTCGACCACGAGCGCGTTCTCCTGGTTGATGAGGAGGGTCACTTCAGCCGGCCGGAGCGCCTTGTAACCACGGAAGAACCGCGACAGCTCGTTGCCGATGATGGCCACGGTCAAGACGATGAGTGCGATGACGTAGACCAGGTTGCGGCCGGCGAAAGCCGACAATTCTTCAAAGTTCACGGGGATATGTATCCGGAAGCGGCGCGGTGTGGGCGCGATGGGGGCGGAATTGTCGCCTGCGAGAGGCCGGCTGGCAAAACCGGCGCCGGTGACGCCTACTTCCCCTGCCAGAAATCCGGCAAACCGGCGACCCACCAGGTTTTGGCATCGGCATCGTAACGCCAGCGTTCGGTGAAACGGACGCGACGCTGGGTGAGGGTATTGCGATTGACCATCTCGATCTGGATTTCGCGCAGCACGGTGCCGTCCGGGCCTGGCATGCTGGCGAGGTCGCGGTAGCCGGTGACCTGGATCTGTTCGAAGCGCGAGAAATCGACGTCGCTCATCGGCTTCTCCTTGCGCACCTTCGGATCGACCATGGTCCAGGCGCCCTCGAAGTCGCCCCAGCGGATCGCTGCGGAAAACGCATACTGGTCCCGGTCGAGATTGCCGCGCTTCCTGGCCAGCGTGGTGCCTGCCACCGAAACCAGCATCACCGCAACCAGCAGTCTGGCGATCAAGCGCATGGATGGGGATGTCGTCGTCGGCATCGGGAGTCCGGGGGCGGTGGATGGAACGACGGCCATGCTACCCCCTCAGCTTGGCCGCGTAACGGGACAGACTTTCAGCGGCCACCCCACCTTCAGGTAAACCGACCACCGCCCGCACCGCGAGCCGGGCACGGCCGCGGCTGCGCAGGGTGTCAAGGAAAGCCTCCCAGGACTCGCCCTCGGCCAGTTCCGCAGTCGCTTCAAGATCGGCGTAGAGCGGTGCTCGATAGCAGGTCCCGCTGTCGGCGACGAACACATCGGCATCCAGACCGGCTTCGGCCAGCCGCAATACGATCAGACCCCAACCGGCCAAGGTCATCAGGGACGTCAGACTGCCACCAAAGGCGCAGCCCTTGTCGTTGACGTTAGGGGCCAGCGGCGCGTGCAGTCGCAGACGTTCGGAAGTCGCCTCGACGATGCGCAGACCCAGCGCCGCCACTGGCGGCATTGCCAGAAGTTCGGCTTCCAGCGCCTGCAGCGGCGACGGATCGGCGGCCGTCTTCGGTGCGGCAAGGGCAGTGGATTCTGTCATCGGCGAAGCGTATCTGTCCTGTGTTGGAAGCAGCGATCGAACGCCGACCGGTTGCGGGCGCCGCCGCGAATGGCCAAGCTGCGAAGATGCCCGGAACCGGTTCCAGCGCCAGTCACAGCCCGCGCAGATACTACACGGCGCCCTTCGCCTCGCCGTTGGTGGTGTCGCTGCGGCCGGCGAACGATCACGCGGCGATGCGGCGCGCGGCCAAGACGCACGGATGGCGCGTACTCGCGCTGTCGCCCTGGAAGATCGCGGTGCAGGACGACAAGACGACCCGCACGGCCCTGCGCAGGGCGCTTGAGGCGGATATCGTGATCGCGACCAGCCCTGCCGCCGTACGCGCAACTGCGGCACTTGCCGCACTCCGGGCCCGCCGCGGGCAACTGTTCTGCGCGGTCGGCAGCGCCACCTCGGCGGCCCTGCGGCATGCCGGGATCGCCGAGGTGCTGTCGCCCGAACGTATGGACAGCGAAGGCCTGCTTGCGCTGCCTTTGCTGCAGGCCGTGGGTGGCCTTGCTATCGGCCTGCTGACCGCGCCCGGCGGGCGCGACCTGATCGCGCCGACGCTCCGCGAACGCGGCGCGCGGATCCACCGCGCAGATGTCTACGCCCGCGAGATCATCCCGCTGTCGCCGGCGTCGTTGGCGCGGCTGCGCGCGTTCGATGGCGCACTGCTGCTGCCGGTGAGCAGCGGAGAAGCGCTGCAGCGCGTGTTCGACATCGCGCCTCCCGACATCGCCTCACGATTGCGCGGCGCCCGGGTCATTGCCGCGAGTGCACGGCTGGCCGCCCTGGCGCATACGCTGGGCTGCAGCGTCGTGCAGATCGCGGCCGGGCCGCGCCCGACCCAATTGCTCGCTGCCGCAAAGACGCGATCCGGCTAACATGCGGTCAGCGCTGCGGCCAATGCAGCCGACCTGCCCCCATGACCGAAAGCGCCACAACCTCCACCGTCCTCGAACCCGCTCCTGCTGCGGCATCGCACACGCCGCGTCGCGGCAGCTGGGCGTGGCCGTTGCTGTTGCTGACCCTGGCCGGCAGCGCTGGCTGGCTCTGGTACAGCAACCGGCAGCACGCCCAACAGGAGCGGGTCGCCGCGATTGAAGCGACGCAGCGGCTGGAAGCTCTGGAATCGCGCCTCGACCGCCTGCGCGGCGACGTGCGCGGCCACAGCCAGCGACTGCAGCAGGCCGACGCCACCAACCGCGTTTTGCGCGACGAGTTGCTGGGCATGAACCAGCGCGCCGCACTGATCGAGGACAATGTCGCAAAACTCGCCGATGCCAACCGCCATGGCGCGCAGGCGCTGCGTCTGGACGAAGCAGAACTGTTGCTGACCCTCGGCCAGCAGCGCCTGCAGTTGGCCGCCGATCTCGACGGCGCGCGGCGTGCCTATGCGCTGGCTGCGGGCGTACTCGACGGCGTCGAGGGTCCGGGTTTCTTGAATCTGCGCCAGACGCTGGCCCAGGAACGCGCCGCGCTGGATGCGCTCG
>JANLSB010000395.1:0-2701 GCA_031362125.1 Lysobacterales bacterium
CCCAGGTTGCCGATCATCGCCACCGGCGGCAGCAGCAGGCTCAGCGCGGACAGCAGCGCGCGGACGCGGGCCACCAGCAGTTCGCCGCCGGCGCCGAGATCGAGCATGACTTCGTCCGGTCGCGAGAACAGCGTCCGCAACATATCCCGCTTCCAGTCGCCGGTGATGCTCATGACGTTGCGAAGTCTCCCTGCCGATGTGCGTACAGGATAGCGTCGCGGGCCATGATTGAGGGCGCGGTGCCGATCCGTCCGGTCTGACAGGCATGGGTGGTGACGCGCTGCACCGCTCATGCAACGCAGCATGGCCGTTATGATGCCTCCTGGTTCGGTGAACTTATGGAGAAGGTCGATGAACAGCCGCAACAATCGCAAACGCCATTGGGGCATCGCATGCGTCTTCGCGGGCGCGCTCGCCACCCAGTCGCCCGTCGTCGGCGCCCAGGCGAGTCTGCGGATGGACCAGATCTACATGCTGCAGCCGCACAACAGCTATGAGCACGGCACGCAGCTGTCGAACTGGCTGGGGGCCGGCTATCGCACACTCGAGCTGGACGTGCAGGACCAGTCGTCCTGGTGGGCCGATCCGCGCGGGCCGTACGTGGCGCACGACGGTGGCCCGCAGGATAACAACTGCAGCGGTGCGGCCGACCGGCTGGCCGATTGTTTCGACGACATCATCGCCTGGCAGAACGCCAACCCCGGCAACGTGCCGGTCGTGGTGTTCGTCGACATGAAGACGCGGTGGGATAACCTGACGAGCGCGTGGGATGCGGGCAGGATCGATGCGCTCGACAGTTTCGTCAGCGGCTATCTGGGGGCGCGTCTGTATCGCTACAGCGATCTGCGCAGCTACATCGCCGGTGCCGCTGGCGCAACCCCCCGCGAGAAATTGAAGTCGGCGGGTTGGCCGATGGTCGATGCGCTGCGCGGCAGGATCATCGTCGGATTCACCGGGGGCCGCATCGGCGCGGTGAATCAGGGTATGGCCGGCGTGATTGCGTTCCGAGGCGCTTCGGCCAACGCGTTCATGTGTCCGGATATCGATGCACCGGATCCGGGCGAAGTGTCCGGTACGGTCGATGGCATGTCGGCCGCTGCCTCGGGCCAGATGCTCTGCGCCAACGTGCAGGCTGGCGATCACTATCAGATCGTCGCCAATCGCGCAGCGGAATATCGCCAGATGATGCATCTGTGGAGCGCGGCGGGCGATTTCGACAGCACCAGTTTCGAGGCCACCTATATCGCGATGGCGCAAGGTGTTTCGGCGGTCGGGATGGACGTCGCCAACACGCTCGCTGACCCGAACGTCTTCGTACCGACATGGACCTCCACCATCCCGCTGGTCGGTGTGCGGCGCGGCCTGCCGGGTTACTTCACGTTGCGGCCCAAGAGCGCCAGCGGCACGCGCTGCATCGGCACCCGCAACAACGGCTATTCCAACGGTGCGCAGATCGACCAGGAATTCTGTACCGGCGGCTTCGACCAGCAGTTCGTCTACACCGCCGAGGGCCAACTGCGGCCCAGAGGCAACAACATCTATTGCATGGATATTTCCGGCGGTACCGCCAGCGGCGGCAAGGCCATGCACCTGTGGGACTGCGACGGCGGCAGCTCGGAGAAATGGCGATTGACGCCTACAGGTCAACTGCGCAGCGTCTCCAACGGCAGCTATTGCGCGACCGTGCCCGGTGGCAGTTTGACTGCCGGCACCCAGCTACGGACCGAACTGTGCACCACGGCATTGTCCCAGCAGTTCGAAAGGATTGCCGTGGCCGATTGGCCGCAGACGGTTTTCTAGCCGAGGTCTGAATCTGCTTGCGTGGGCGTTTCGTCGAGGCGGCTCGCACGGGTCGCATCGACGAGCGGCGTTTCGATCGCCGGTGAATGCCGCGCGGTGGTGTCGATCGACACCCCGCGCACCCCGACCCATATCGCTATCGCCAGAAACAGCGCCGCTGCAGCGAAGCGCGCTGCCTTCAGCGGCAGTTTCGCGGCGAAGCGGCTGCCCAACAGCACTACCGGCACATTCGCCAGCAGCATGCCGATCGTTGTGCCCATGACCACCGGCCACAGCAGCGGCGACTTGGCGGCCAGCACTACGGTCGCGATCTGGGTCTTGTCGCCGATCTCGGCGAGAAAGAACGCGATGACGGTGGCGACGAACGCGCCGCGAGCGGGCAGCTTTTCGCTGTCCTCGTCGATCTTGTCGGGCTTCAGCGCCCATAGACCGATGGCGAAAAAGCTTCCGGCGACGATCCAGCGCAACAGGTTCGGCGTGAGATGGCTGGCCACCAGTGCGCCGAGCCAGCCGGCCAGCGCATGGTTGAGTATGGTTGCAATGAAAATCCCGGCGATGATCGGCCATGGCCGGCGGAAACGTGCGGCCAGCAGCAGGGCCAGCAGTTGGGTCTTGTCCCCGATCTCGGCGATCGCGACCACCAGCGTCGACATGCCCAGGGTGGACAGCGCGTCGAGCGTGGAAACATCCATGAAGACTCCGGAGCCTGGCTTTCGTTTGGGCGCGAGGACAGAGACCTCGCAGCCGGGTATGGCACGCGACCTCCGCCTTCGGTCTTTCCCGATGCCGTCACGATGGCATCCATCCGCACCATGGCCTGTTGGCCAAGAGTGTCGACGCGGATTCCGACAGGGCCGGTGGCCGCTGCGTAGGGCGACTTCCCGGAGGGCGAATTCCCCGG